>NZ_JANJPM010000016.1:0-56346 GCF_026222585.1 Staphylococcus sp. SUC_1.2
TTTTTTGACTTATCCTAAATTTATCTTTATTTACGTGTAAGTTTGTTTTTTAAAGTAAAGAGTATTTCATAGATAACTGGCACTACGATTAAGGTTAGTAGTGTTGATGATACTAATCCACCTATGACTGTAGCGGCCATTCCTTTAGAAATTAGAATTGAACTATTTTGCCCAAATAATAATGGTAATAATGCACCGATTGTTGCAACTGCAGTCATCAAAATAGGTCTAATTCGGGTTCCACCCGCTTCAATTAAAGCTTCTTTCATTAACATACCTTGTTGTTCATTTGAAATCACTCTATCAATTAATACAATTGCATTTGTAACAACAATACCAATTAACATCAACATACCAATTAAACTTGGTACTGAAATGGTTTCTCCGGTAATCAATAATGCAAATACTATACCAATAGCTGTAAATGGTAATGAGAATAGAATTGTAAATGGTGCTAAACCACCTTTGAATGTGATAACCAACACAAGATACACAATAACAATAGCAATAAGCATTGCAAAAGCGAGTTGGCTCATAGCTGTATTAATATCATCTGTTGCACCACCAACATTAAACTTAACGTTATTAGGTTTATCAATTGTATTGATTTCACGCATCACTTTACTAGAAGTTCCACCAACATCAGAAGCGGTAATTTTACCTGAAATTGTTGTAGCATAATCGCCATCTTCTTGAACAAGTTTACTTGGTGTTGTTGTTTTGTTTAGACGTGCAATATCTTTTAATTTAACAGTTTCTCCACTTGGTGCATGTAAGTCGATGTTTTCTAGTTTATTTTGAGACCAATTTGTTTGTTTATTCTGTTTTACTTTTACATCTATATTATTACCATTTTCTTTAACAGTTGTAATTGTTTTTTCTGGTAAGTTCTCATTTAAATTCAATGCTAATTGTGCAGCTGAAATACCTTTATCTGTTGCTTTATTTTGATCTACTTTGATTTCATATTGATCATAGGTTTGTGATAAATCTGAATTGACATCTGCTACACCTTTAATGGATTTCATTTTATTTTCAACTTTAGTTACTGTACTTCTAATTGCATCAGTAGAAGATCCTTTAACAGTTACGTCCACTGAATTGTTTCCAGCTCCTGTACCTAAGTCTTGATTTTTCCATTTACCTGGGTTTTTCATTTTAGAAAGATGTGTAACCACTTTATCTGGTTCTTCCTCAAAGTGCGGCGTATCCGAATCATATTCCACCATAATAGCCATGCTATTCGTACTTCCCGTTGGATCTGCTGGAGAAGGTCCCCCTACAGAAAATTGAACTGTTTTAACTTTATCTTTACTTTGAAGGTATTTTTGAGCTTTTTCAGCATGTTTAAGTACTGCTTCTTCAGTTTCTCCTGGTTTAGGTGTATAAGTTAACGCTAAAAACTTATCTTCCCCTGTAGAAATATAACTTGTTCCTAATTTAGCTGCACCAATTCCTATACTCGCAATTAATATAACAATACTAATAATAAGAACAAGCCATTTATGATTAAGCGACCAACCAAGTACTCGTTTATATCCCTTACTAATCCCTCCTAATTTATTTTCTTCATTAACATTGCCCTTTATGTTTATTCCATTTTTAAAGAATGTTGAGGCAAGGGCTGGCACAACAGTAATAGAAACAAGAAGCGAAGCCAGTAAACTAAATGTGATAGCTAACGCAAATGGTCGGAACATTTCACCTACTGAGCCGGAAACAAAAGCTAGCGGTAAGAAAACTATAATTGTAACAATCGTAGAAGATAAAATAGGTTTAAATACCTCTCTCGTTGCACTAATAACTAAATTGTTCCCTTTTAATTGTTCACTTGGATCTGATAATCGTCGATAGATATTTTCTACTACAACAATAGAATCATCTATGACCCGACCAATCGCAATCGTCAATGCACCTAAAGTTAAAATATTAAGTGATACATTACTTAATTTCAGTGCAATAAGTGCAATCAAAATAGATAACGGAATTGAAACGATAGATATCGCTGTTGTTTTAATATTTCTTAAGAATAATAAAATAACAATAATTGCGACGATGGTACCTAATGCCGCTTTTTCAATCATAGTATATAATGAATCTTCAATTGGTTTAGCTGTGTCCATTGTTTTTGTAGCTTTGATATCACTATTATTCTTAACAAACTCGTCTATTTTCTTTTGCGTTGCTCTAGCCACTTGAACTGTATTTGCATCTTGTGCTTTCATTACTTGTACGTTCACTGCGTCTTTACCATTTGTTTTTGAAATAGAATCTCGTTCATCGCCCACAGTGATGTTAGCTAAATCTTTAAGTGGCACGCTTGGCATTTGACCATTTGTTCCTTTTAAAGAGCTATTCGTTTGCGATTGACTTGCACTAGATGATTGACTACCCTCTTGGCCAGTACTACTAATACTATTATCGTTAGAGTCACTTGATTGTCCTTGGCCTGCTATAGAAAGCGGGATGTTTAAATCTTTTAATGCACTGACTGATTTAAATTGACCATCCACAACGAGAGATTTTTCATTATTTCTAAATTGGAATAAACCGAGTGGTGTTTCTCTTGTCGCTGTCTTAATGTAATTTTCAACATCCTCCGCAGATAACCTTACTTTATCCAATTCTTTTTGTTTAAATTTTAAAGTAACTTGACGGGTAGTTTGTCCATTCAGTTGTGCACTTTGAACACCATCAACAGTTTGAAGTTTAGGTATTAATTGTTCATTAATTTCTTTTGTCGTAGTTCTTAAGTCATTACTTTTATTTGTAAATGAGTAAGCTACAATAGGAAAAGCATCGATGGAATTACGTATTAATTCTGGTTCACTTACTCCATCCTTAAAATCGATTTTGTCTATTTCTTTTTTCAGTACTTCTTCAGCTTTATCCATGTCAGTTCCGTTGTTATATTCAACTTTCACAATTGAAGCATTAGATATCGATTGTGTTTCTACACTTTTTACATAAGCGAGTGATCTGACTTGTTTATCAATTTTCGAGCTAATTTCATCTTGTGTCGTTTGAGGTGTAGCGCCTGGCATCGTCGTTTGGACAGAAATAATTGGGTTTTCAACATCAGGTAATAATTCTAATTTAAGTTTAGCACTTGAATATATGCCACCTATAATGACTAAAAGAACCATTAAGAAAATAGCAAACTTATTACCTAATGAAAATTGAAGCATCTTTTTAATCATTTAATTACTTCTCCTATAATAAGTTATTAATATTGGTAAAAAAATCTGAACGTTTCTTTATAGAATCGTTCAGATTAAATACTGTATCTACAATACTGTAAATTAATTATTTACGTTTTAATTTGCGAGAGAGTTTAATTTTGGCTTTTGTAAGTCTTGGTTTAACTTGTTCGATTAATTGATATAACGGCTGATTTAAGACATAATCAAACTCACCAATTTTTTCACTTAAATAAGTGCCCCATACACGTTTAAAAGCCCATAATCCATAGTGTTCAGAACCTTTTGATGGATTATTATCTGTGCCACCAAAGTCATACGTTGTTGCACCATGATCTCTTGCGTATTTCATCATTTCATATTGCATATGATGGTTCGGTAAGAAATCACGATAATCATTTGAAGAAGCTCCATATAAGTAATATGATTTTTTACCTGCAAACATAAGTAATGCGCCTGATAAATATACGCCTTCTGGATGTTCTTGATTTAATCTTTCTAAATCTTCTTTTAATTCAGTTGTCTTAGAAATCTTATTTTTTACATCATTTAATTTGTTAGCTGTTTTTTTATCATTTGGACGTGCTTCTGACTTCGCTTCTAGTTTAGCTTTTTCTGCTTCTTGAGCTTCTAGATCTTTATTCGTTTCATCAAGCACTTGTTGTGGCTCTAATTTCACTAAGAATAATTCTGCATCCCCATCTTCATGTAATGAGTCATAAATATTCTCAAAATAGCTAATATCACGTGTTAAGAAGCCATCACGTTCACCCGTAATTTGCATTAATTTCGCAAATGTTTTAAGCCCTTCACGATTTGAGTGTTCAACTTTAGTACCTCGTTTAAGCGCTAATCTAACTTTAGAACGATTACGACGTTCAAAGTTTTGAATAATTTCATCATCAGTTTTATCAATAGGTGTAATCATTGTCATACGAGGTTGAATATAGTCTTTTGATAATCCTTCTTTAAACCCTTTATGTTTAAATCCAAGCATTCTTAAATTTTTAAGTGCTTCTGTGCCATGTTCTACTTCAACATCTGGATCAATCTTAATCGCATACGCTTTTTCTTCTTTAGCGATTTTTTTTGTTTCATTTAAAAGTGCTCTCAGTACATCTCTATCATTATAATCGGCTACGAATCCACGTGATACGTAGCATAATGTAAATGGTAACTTCGGTATCTTTTTAAATAATAACTGTCCTACACCTTTAATTTCACCATTTTCACCTACTGCCACACGTTTTGAATACCATCCAGTTAAGCGCTTTGTCTCTGCCCACTTTGTCAGTTGCAATAAATCACCATTCGGATGAGTTTTTACAAATTCGTCATGTTCCTGATTTGTGATATTCATCTTTTCCATGCTATATAAAACTCCTTTATCTTTGCATTACTTATCATTATACATTGTAGATTTGAGAGTGTCGACAAACTCATAATAGAAGTTGAATTTTCTTCAAAAAGCTATTCTTTTTGTTATACTTAATGAATGAAAAACACTACTATTTTTTATTAAAGAGGTTTTTAAAATTGAGAAATATAATTTTACTTATATTTATTGTATGTAATACTATTGCAATAATTTATACAATGGCTCATCCTTTAACTATAAATTTTTTTAGTCTGAGAGTGATGTTTGTCGCTTTATCACTTGTACTTACCATTTTATTTATATTATTAAAAACAAATCGTTTTTCTTTAATATTAAGCTTAATCTCTCTAGTACTAGTTTTTATTCATATTGCTTTTATCGCACATAGTACTTATACCTATCTATTTAATTAGTTCCTTCATTCGGTTCGAAACGATATTTGGCTCCTTTAATAATAATTGAATAAGGAGTCGTAGTTTCATTATCTTTAAAAACAATGGTATTGTATCCAGATTGAGCCGCATCTTGAATCCGATAAACGATAGTATCCCCCTCTAATTTTA
Organism: Staphylococcus sp. SUC_1.2; assembly: GCF_026222585.1. NCBI lineage: Bacteria > Bacillati > Bacillota > Bacilli > Caryophanales > Staphylococcaceae > Staphylococcus > Staphylococcus sp. SUC_1.2. Next base: position 5,142 of record NZ_JANJPM010000016.1, read on the forward strand.
AGTCAGTGTAGTTCTCATTTTCTTCTATAATGTCCATATTAAACCAGCTTTGCCACTTAGTTAAGGTTTTAGAGCGTTTAGAACTATCTATAATAATTTTATCAATTTTAAATTGTTTCTGAAAAAATGAATCTAAATTTTGCATATGATCGACTTTATTTTTATTCCACTCAATAAAAAAAGGTGGCCTAACCATATAGTCGGGATCAGCGATATAGAGTAACTTCCATCTTATCTTTTCACCCTTTTTATCTTCTCTGTCCATATGTATAGGACCAATCGTATCAATATGACGTTCGTTTAAAGATTGTTTTACTTTCTCTATATCTTCCGTTCTAAATGCCATTGTTTTAAATCCTTGCTTAAAATCATCTTGAACAATTTTCGTTGCAAAAGCGACTCTTCCCTCTTCAGTTTTAGCTTCTTTCTTTAACTTTTCGACATCTTCAACATCTAAAAGTTCGATGTAATTTTCATTTATATAAGTTAAACGATTGAAAGTGCCATATTGATGATGCTTGCCTCCAGAATGAATTTTTAATAACTCACCTGGATATTTAAATCCTTTTAATTGATCGACGTAATGAATCATATGATCAAATTTCAACTTCATTTATCAATATCCCCTTTACTAATTTAAACTTAATTGTATTTTAACAAATTTCACTATACTTTACTCTATAACTTATATTTAGTGTTGAAAAATGAATGAAATCGGCGTATAATATTTTTCGTCATCAATTAGTTAGCCTTGCTAACTATTTTTGAGGGAGATAATTCAAAATGCTCACAAATGAATTTTTTAATAGTTTTATTGGTATTTATCGTCCTTATATTAAACGTACTCAATCTATATTAGATCAGTTTGGTCTACATACAGGTCAGTGGTTAGTGCTTAAAGATATTGCTACATATGACCAAACGACTTTAGTTCAAATATCTAAACGTCGTTTTATTGAAAAACCAACTGCGCGTAAAATTATTAAAGTACTATTTGAAAAAGATTTACTTTTGGTTACTCCAGGTACTGACAAACGTGAAAAGCTATTAAGTTTATCTGAAAAAGGACAGCAATTATTTGAGAACATTAATGCTTGTATTACACCTATTCAAGAAGATTTAATCCATCAATCTAATATATCTAATGATGATTTGGATCACGTCATAGCAATTATGAAAAAATTACATAACACATTATTGAAGGGGGATCCTCATGAATCAGACTAGTACTACTAAACAACCTATTTTTACTAAAAGTTTTACGATCAATTTTATGATTAACTTCTTTGTTTATTTGTGTATGTACTTATTATTAGTTATCATCGCTGATTATTCTAAAACATCCTATCATGTGTCGGACAGCTTATCTGGACTTGTTGTAGGACTATTTATTATCGGATCATTGATAGGACGTTTTGGAACGGGAAAGTATGTCAATCGTTTTGGTCCTAAAAAGATTTTAATTGCTGGTTTAATTTTTCTAATCATTACTCAGTTACTTTATTTTATCCCAGGATCGATAACCATCTTGATGTTAGTACGACTCCTAAATGGAATTGCTACAGCTATCGCAACGACAGCTACAGGTACAATTGCTGCACATGTTACCCCTGTAGAACGTAAAAGTGAAGGCATTAGCTTATTTTCACTAAGTCTTGTTCTTGGATCAGCCATTGGTCCTTTCTTTGGAATTTTATTATTGAAATCATTCTCAATTAATTTACTATTTCTTATCTGTCTTATACTAGGAATTGCAAGTTTAATTGTTTCAGTCTTTATTAAAATTGACTTTAATCCTACTAAAAATGCAATTGATAGAAAAGTAGCCCAAGCTTCTGGTTTCAACATTCATAATTTCATTGCTAAAGAAGCTGTACCAGTAGCAATTGTGATGATGATTATCGGGTTGAACTATGCTTCAATCCTAACATTCTTAAAATCTTTTGCTGAGCAACGTCATTTGTTAGAAGCATCTAGTTATTTCTTTATTTTCTATGCGGTCGCTTCATTAATCACTCGACCTATTGCTGGTAGGATGATTGATGCAAAAAATGAAAATGTTGTGGTTTATCCAGCATTTCTTGCCTTAATTATCACATTTGTTTTATTAGTATTTAGCTATAATGGTTGGGTATTATTACTTGCTGGCGTGTTCTTAGGTATTGGCTATGGAAATCTCTCTTCTTCTATGCAAGCCATTGCAATTAAAGTGTCACCTTCAAGTAAATATGGAATTGCAACTTCAACTTACTTTATTGGATTAGATATTGGTATTGGTTTTGGTCCATCGTTGCTTGGATTATTTACAGGTTCAATCACGTATACTCAAGTTTATTTCATTATGGCTATTGTAGCCGCTTTATGTACGGTACTTTATTTAATTGTTCATGGTAGAAAAGTGAATGGTAATACGTATTAATCTTTCATTTAATATATAAAAAGAAGCACCCCTATGATTCGTTATAGAATATTAGAGGTGCTCTTTTTATTTAATTAATTTGCAATACTAATAGCTTCAATTTCATTTTTCATTTTATCTAATACTTTTTGTTGCGACGCATTAAAGAAATAAAATACTTGTCGTTCATCTGTTTCAGAACGTAATTTAGAAATTAATTCTTTCTTGTAAATTTTGCGGATGATGACGTCAATTTTACTTGTATCCCATAACATTTCAAAATGTAATGTATCGCGTAACTCTTTTCCGCTAATTTTTTTACCTTCATACACTTTAAATAAAACAACAAATTCCTCAATAGAAATTTTATACGTCATTTTCAACCAATGCTTCAATTGACTAAGTTCTCTTTCCGCTTCAATAAAGCGAGTCACTTTATTATTCATAGTACATGCCTCCAAAGTTGATTCTAAGTTGTATAAATACATAATATAATAAAATTGCTTAATTTAATTATATAACATATGCACAATTTAATCTATTACAAATATTAATTTATATCTGTTTAGTGATTAATATAAATTACTTTGAAATTATTAAAATTAATTAAAAATACTATCAAATTAAAATACAGAAGTAAGTGATATCACATATGATTATCACTTGCTTCTGTATAGATTAACCACCAATATAATTCATATTAATTTTCTTTCGTTGTCGATTTCTTACTGTTTGTTCTGTTCGTTCATCTGAATAACGATCATCACGTGCTTGCCATAATGAAATGAGCGTGTCTTTTAATTTTTGATGTGTAGCACCACTACGCAATAATGATTTAATATCAAAACCATCAATCACACTAAATAAACATCCATAAAATTTCCCATCAGATGATAATCTTGCTCTTGTACAAGTAGAACAAAATGAAGCTGAAACACTTGTGATTAGACCAAACTGTGCACCATTATCTTTATGTCTATAATATGTGGCAACTTCACCAAAATATTTAGGTGGAAGAGGTTCTATATCAAACTCTTCTTCAATAGTAGATAGCATTTCTTCTTTCGTAACAACTTTACTAAAATTCCAACCATTATCATTACCTACATCCATAAATTCAATGAATCTTATTTGAATATGTTTATCTTTAAAATATTCAATCATAGGTAGGATTTGATCATCATTAATTCCTTTTTGTATCACTACATTTACTTTTACATGAAATCCAATAGATATTGCATAATCAATTTGTTGCAAGATGGTAGAAGCTTTAATGTTACGGTTATTGATTGCTTGAAATACTTCATCATCAATTGCATCTAAACTTACATTAATTCTACGCAATCCTGCATCATACAACTTTTGACCATGTTTTTTTAAAAGTAAACCATTAGTGGTCATACCAATATCTTCAATACCTTCAATATGATTAAGTTTTTCAATTAATTTATATAAATCACGTCGTAATAAAGGTTCTCCACCAGTAATTCTTAATTTTTTCACGCCTAATTCAGCATAAACTTTGGCAATTGTTGTAATTTCATCAAATGTAAGTAATTCCTCTTTAGGTAAAAAAACAAAATCATCACCAAATATTTCTTTTGGCATACAATAATCACATCTGAAATTACAACGATCTGTTACAGAAATTCGTAGATCTCTTATAGGACGTCCTAATTTATCTTTAATTTGGATCGTCATTAACGTGTCCCCCTTTAATCATTAATCTGATGAAGTAAAGTATTCAAATCATCTTGATAATTAATATTTTTAGACCAATTTTTTAAAGGCTGAACCTCTTTAGTATCTAGAAAACATGTTATCACATTTTTATATACATGCTGTAAACTATAATCATTAGAATTGAGTGCTTTTTCAATATTCGAAATGACTCCTCGACTATAAAAAGCAATGGTCGGTATAGGTTTATCATCGTCTGAATAAGCTATAATATCGGCTTGATGTTCCATACGCTGTGAAATTGTAAATTGATATAGTTGACTTATTGCTTCTTTAGTAATCATAGGAGTATCTACAGAGACCACAAAAAATAATTCTTCATTATTATAATGTTTCATAACTGTGTAGATTCCTGATAACGGGCCTTTATCTGCATGTGTTTCTTCATCTACCATAATATGTTTATACTCAAATTCATTCTTAAGTTGTTTGTTTGTACTTATAATAATATCGTCAAATAAATTCGTTTCTGTTAATGTGTTAATAATTCGTTTATAGAACATTTCCCCGTGAATACAAGCAAATGCTTTAGGACTACCAAAACGTTTAGAGTGTCCCCCAGCTAGAATAATTGCTTTCATATTTAACCACCACTAACTGGAGGTATTAACGCAACAACATCATCTTGCTTTACAATATCATTAAGTTGAACAAATTCTTCATTTACAGCTACTTGAAATTTTTTATCACGAATGGATGGGTGACGTTCAAATAATAATTCTTTAAACGTTTCTACTGTAATATCTTCTATTAAATCAATGTCTTCTGAATTCATTTCTAATATTTCTTTTATTTCTGCAAAATATAATACTCTCATTTAAGCCTCTCCTTTAGTTGCTTGACTATAATCTCCTCTTTGATGTCCTTGCCATTCTGCACCGTCTTCCCAAATTTCTTTTTTCCAAATTGGCACAACTTCTTTAATTCTTTCAATCGCATACTCATTTGCACGATAGGCATCTTTACGATGTGGCGAAGAGACAGCAATCAATACTGCAATATCAGAGATTTGTAGGGGACCAATACGATGTACAATCGTTGTTATCGTTCCTGGCCAACGCTGTGTAATTTCTTCTCCAATTTGTTCTAGTTTTTTTTGAGCCATTGGAACATAAGCTTCATACTCAAGATATTCTGTTTTCACCCCTTTAGTCCATTCGCGAACATGACCTGTAAATACAACAACAGCTCCTTGATGTTCATTTAAAGTAAATGTTCTATATTGTTCGGGCTCAATTGGATTCGTCACGATTTCAAATTGTTTCATTTTTATGTTCATCCTTTCGTTTCATCCATTTTAGTAACCATTGCTCATAGTTTTTTAAAGCATTCTCATTATTATAATTATAAAAATATTGAACATGTGTAAGAAGTCTCAGTTCTTCTAATTCTTCTTGGGTTTTATATACCACTATTTTGTCATAATCCTCATTTTTAAACCCTTCAACTAAAATAACGTCATAACTAATAGTTACACTTTCTTTTATCAGTTGTTCAAGCGACGGCTGATTTCTACGTGTTACTGTTTGTTGATAAGCAGATCCTTGAACAATACTCTGATCTGCACCAGCTTCAAAATGTTTCATATGATCCACATTAGATGATTGAAGTGTAATATCATCTTTTTCATGTCCGTGATGTTTAATCGTCACAATGTGATAGCCTTGAGATTTTAAAAATGTAATAGATTGTTGTAACAACGTTGTTTTACCCGAATCTTTAAAACCAACTATTTGTAAAATCATAATGATAGTTCCTCTTCGAAAACATTCGATTCAGTTAAAATAACATCTACCGTATGGCCGGCTTTAAATCCTCTTGTACCCCCTGGCAACATAATCATTGCATTACTATGTGCTATTGCTACCACAGCACCCGATTTATTAAATCCGGATGGAACCACAGTCGCACAATTATGAGTAAAAGATGCAGTTGCTCGAATAAATCTTGTAAATGGATTGGCTTTCGCAAAATCTTCCATTAATGTTGCTTTCACAACTTGAGGGTAAACTGCTTTGGCTTGCATCATATGTTGCACTGCTGGTTTAACAAATAATTCAAAACCAGTAAAACAAGCCGATGGATTCCCTGATAAACCAAATAAATACGTCTTATTTGCAACTGCCACAGTTGTCACACTTCCAGGACGCATCGCAATTTTATTAAATAACACTTCTGCTTGAATTGCTTTGTATATCTTTGGTAAAAAGTCATAATCTCCTACCGAAACGCCTCCAGTAGTAATGACAATATCATGATCTTTCATTGCTTTAGTGATGACTTGAATACTACTTTCTAAGTCATCTTGTTGTATACTATAAGGCTCTATCGTTAATCTCATTTTATCAGCTAACGCTTGTATCATCGGACCATTAGAATTTCTAATTTTTCCTGGTTGTAATTCTTCGTCTACATTCAATAATTCGCTTCCAGTAGCAATAACTGCAATACTTGGTTTTAAAAATACAGGCACTTCTGTATAACCATAGGTCGCTAGTACTGCAATAGCTCCAGGATTAATGACTTGTCCTTTTTTTAAAACGATATCTCCTGTTTTAGTTTCTTCTCCTTTTAGCGACACATTTTCATTCTCTTCAAAAGGTTTTCTAATCGTAAATGTATCTCCATTTTCCACAGTTTGTTCAAACATCACTACTGCATCTGCACCCTCAGGAATTTGAGCGCCTGTCATAATACGAACTGCTTCATTTTCTCCAACTGTTTTATGAGATACTGTGCCTGCACCAATATGATCTATCACTTTAAACGTTTTACGATTTTTTGAAAAGGCACCAGCCGAATCTTCACTTCTTATAGCAAAACCATCATACGGCGATTTATTGAAACGTGGTATATCATAAGTTGCTACAATGTCTTCTGCTAAGACATATCCTAAACTGTCCTCTAATGATATATTATTTTGTTGAGTATATATATCTTGTTTTACAATACGTTCAATTGCTTCTTTAATAGGTATTGGTTTTCTTTTTTCAACTACCATTTTATCAACTCCAATTACACGATAAATTCATGCTATACTATTTTATAAACTCAGTAAGATAATGATGTACTCATTAAAAATAAATGTTTATAACTTTATTTATATGTTATGATTTTTTAGATATTTCTATAGGAGGCTATTTATGTCAAATTTTACACATATCAATCATCAAGGTAATGCAAAAATGGTTGATGTTTCTAATAAAAGTATTACAAAACGTATCGCTAAAGCGCATTCAAGCATCACAGTGAATGAGACGATTTACCGTCAAATTATAGACAATACAAATAAAAAGGGTAATGTACTTAATACTGCTCAAATTGCAGGTATAATGGCTGCTAAAAATACATCGACTATTATTCCTATGTGTCATCCATTGCCCTTAACTGGAATAGATATTGAATTCTCTTGGAATCAAGCAAACACACCACGCCACTATCAATTAAGCATTACTGCTACGGTTTCTACTACAGGTAAGACTGGTGTTGAAATGGAAGCTTTAACAGCTGCTTCAGTTACAGCTCTCACAGTATATGATATGACAAAAGCAGCTGATAAAGGAATGATCATTGGTGACACATACCTTGAATCAAAATCTGGAGGTAAATCTGGAGATTATCACCGTCAATGTGATTAATCTTTATGATTTTCTTCTATTATGATAGTCATAAGCAGCATTTTCAATTAGGGAAACCTATGATTTACAATGCTTTTTATGACTATTTTATTTATGGAGTTCATAAACCATATGATTTAATTCCGGAATAATGAGTTTAGTCATTGCTAACTTTACTGCCCCAGTTGATCCCGGCAACGTAAAGATTAATTTACTCATAACTGTTCCCGCTAATGCTCTTGAGAGAAGCGCTTTTGTTCCTACATCTTCCGTATAACTTAAATATCTAAAAAGTTCGCCGAATCCTTCAATTTCTTTATCTAAAAGTGGTTTTACAGCTTCTATAGTCACATCACGTTGTGCTATACCAGTGCCTCCAGTCGTTATAATGACATCAATATCTGATGCTAACCATTCGTCAATTTGAGATTGGATGTCTTCCTTGTCATCTTTAATGATATGATAGTGTTCTTCTGTCACTTCTATATTCAGTTCTTTCAAACACTTTTGAACTAATTGACCGCCTTTATCTGTTTCTTTATTTCGTGTATCAGAAATTGTTAACACTGCACATTGAATTGTTTTTTTAACTTCTTTGTTATCATGCTGATGCATCATCATTCTCTCCTTATCCAAATAGTTGATTGATTAAATGTATTGCTTCAGATTTCTTAGTTGTACCATGAATCAACATTCGCCCACCCTCAAAATATACAATTCTATGTTTTTTAAATTCAAATACTAACATATATTGGTTTTCATGGTAACGAATATTGAGTGCTGTAAGAAAATCAACTATTACTTTTTTTGTAATGTCTTTATTTTCATATTGAACTGTATCTCTACCACACAAAGTTGCATATGAAGTCGAATGAGCATATAAATATGGAAAGCTAGCATTCTTACCACAAGTTGGGCAATCATCACGACGCATTTTACTATAACCAAAAGAACAATGTGTATTCTCCCAAATATCTCCATATGTCAGCTTTGTGGGAATCTGTTTACCAATCAATATCTTTAAAGCATCCCGTAATTGAAAACTTGTGGTCATCGTTACGGCTGGCTGAATCACACCGACAGTATCACATGTCAGATTTATAACTGGTAACTGAGGCATTAAACAATTAAAGCAAGGGGTTTGACCTGGAATAAATGCAGTTTCTACATAGGTACTTTGAACTACTCCACCATAAATCCAAGGAATGCGATATCTATAGGAAAAATCATTGATTAATTGTCTTGTTTCAAAATTATCCGTTGCATCAATAATCAAATCTACACTCGTTGCATATTGCTCTAAAAATTGGGCATCTACATGTTCAATATAAATATTCATTTTTATATCAGAACGAATATGTCTTAAGTGATCTTGTGCAGCAACCACTTTTGGCAACATACGATCTGCATCACTTTCTGTAAACAATGTCTGTCTTTGTAAATTACTATATTCAATATAGTCTCTATCCACAATAGTCAACTCTTGAATACCAGCACGAACAAGTCCTTCAGCTACATGGGTACCCAAAGCGCCCATTCCAACAATCAATACATGTTTCTGATTAATGGTTTGTTGTCCATGTTCTCCAATATCTTTAAATAAAATTTGTCTTGAATAACGTTCTTGAGTCATTATTTGAAACCTCTCTCAACATTCTCTCTTCTTTTTATTATAACGAAATAGGAGTAGGACAGAAATCTAAAACGTTCTAAACTTCGATATCCTACTCCTATTTATTTAATTTGAATCATTTCATCTGCTAATACTTCTGCTTCATAATTAGAGTGCGTTACAAAAATAATAGGTATACACCATTCCTCATGAATTTGCTTAACTAGATGGATGCCTTCATCTCTAGAAATATCATCTAAACTTGAAAAAGGTTCATCAAGTAAAATTAAATTGGGTTTCGTGCTTAAAGTTCGCGCGAGTGCTACACGTTGGGCTTCCCCACCAGACAGTGTCGGCGGAAATTGATTTATTAAATGGCTAATATTTAAACGTTGAATAAGCTCATCAATATGTTTAGACTGTTTAGTCATAAATGTAATATTCTGAAGAACCGTCATGTTAGGAAAAAGTTGATAATCTTGAAATAAATAGCCAATTTGGCGTTGTTGAATCTTTACATTAATATGGTTTTCAGTATCCACTAATAGATGATTATCAATATTGATATAAGCCTCATCTGGTTGTCTTAATCCCGCAATGATATTTAATATTGTCGTTTTTCCAATACCGGAGGGACCTTGTATTGCATATATTTTAGCTTTTGTATCTTCAATGTTAATATGAATCAACGTTTGCTTTAACTGATGTTGTAATTTAACTTGTAACATCTAGTCTACCTCCTGAACTTTATCACGATTCGCAAAATTCAACATACTAATGACTGTAATAGAAAATGCAACGAGTACAAGTACCCATAACCATGCCTGATTCTCTTTTCCTTGTTCTACTAAAAAATAGATTTCCAGTGGCAGAGTATTGGTTTTATTTGGAATATATCCTGCAACCATCAATGTTGCACCAAATTCTCCAATAGCTCTCGCAAAACTCATCATAATACCCGCAATAATTGAGCGTTTAGATAATGGTAGAATTAAACGATAGAAGATTTTACGTTCACTTGCTCCCATTGTTCGTGCAGTATTTAACATTTTAGGATTAATACTTCGAAATCCTTGAATAGTATGTTGGTACATCAGTGGAAAACTAACAATGACAGATGCAATTACTGCACCTGTCATTGTAAATACTACGGGTAAATGAAGTATATTTTGAAAGAATTGTCCCACAAATGTTCTAGGTGAAAAAACAATAATAAGTATAAACCCTAGTACTGTCGGTGGTAAAACAATAGGTAATAATATTAAGCTTTCAAGAAATTGAGTTGCATGCCCTTTTCTTTTATATAACGTTCTACAAATAAAAATTCCTAATATAGAGACAATTATCGTACTGATAAATCCTACTTTAATAGAAATCCATAGAGGTGTTAAATCAGGCATATATCATCCCCCCTATACTTTAAAGTGATATTCTTTTAAAATATCTTTCGCTTTTTTAGATTTTAAAAATTCCATCCATTCTTTAGCAAATTTGCTATCTGATGTTGCTCCCGCTTCATAAGTGATAGGTTTTTTCAAATCCGCTTTTTTAATCTCATTTACTTTATCTGTTCTTTCATTATTCGTATATAAATCGGTCTCATATACAAATCCCATTTGAGCATTACCTTTTTCAACGTAATTTAATACTTGTTTAACGTCTTTGGCATATACAATTTTATCTTTTACATCACTATATAAATGTTGATCATCTAAATATTGTTTCGCATATTTACCTGCTGGTACAGTTTTCACTTCACCAATAGCTAATTTTTCGTTGTCTTTTAAATCTTTTACTGAAGCTTGATCACTGTTTTTATCACCAATCAATACTAACTGATTATGTGCGTATTTATATGTATTATGAGCTTGATTATGTTTTTTCAACATATCTACATCTTTCGTATTTGCAGACATAAAGACATCAGTTGGTGCACCTTTTTCAATTTGTTGTCTTAAGGCCCCTGATCCACCATAATTAAATGTTACATTTACATTTTTATGTGTTGTTTCAAACTCTTTCTTTAATGCTTTACTTACATCACTTAAACTTGCTGCTGCTGAAACTTTCAATTCAGTTTTAGGATTATCACTATTATTTGACTTTGAAGATTGCTTGCTATTCTCATTATCTTTTGAATTTGAACAACCTGCCAAAATGATAATAACAGCCACTAACATCGCTAATAATCGTTTTACAGTCATTTATTTTTATGCCCCCTATCCAATCAAATATTATACGCTTTTTATATCTTTTGAAAAGTTTTACCATATTTTATATTTATTTCTAAATTTTAAAATATAAAGTTTTATATAATCATTCAATATTGAAATACTTTTTGTGAATATAATGATACAGTATAAAGTAGTTATAACCAAAGGGGAGACATTCATGGATAAAGATGCCGTTCAAAATCAACCGATTATTAGGTATGAAGATGAGCAACTCATCGAAACTGAAGACAGCTATGTAACCGAATTTCCATTAACGATTATGGTGAATGGAAAAGAATTTGCTACAGTAATCTGCAGTCCGACACATTTAGAAGAGTTAGTCATAGGATTTTTAGCATCTGAAGGAGCCATTTATAAAAAAGAAGAAATTAAACATTTACAAATTGATGATAGTAAAGGGTTTGCTCATGTAGAATTAACTAAGTCATTAAGCGACCGTTTTGAGTATTCTACAAAGCGCATGGTTGCTTCATGTTGTGGAAAAAGTCGAGAATTTTATTTTCAAAATGATGCAGCAATTGCTAAAACGTCTATGTCTAATATCATTCTCACTCCAAGACAAATTTTAAATATGATGACAGGTTTACAAAGTGCAAGTACCTTATTTAAACAAACAGGTGGCTTGCATAACGCAGCAATTAGTGATGGTGAGGCATTTTTTGAACATCGTCAAGATATAGGTAGACATAATGCCTTAGATAAACTTTACGGTTTTTGTCTTACTCATCAAATTCCTGTTAGAAATAAAGTACTTATTTTTAGTGGACGCATATCATCTGAAATTTTACTAAAAGCAGCTAAAATCGGTGTCGGTGTTATATTATCGAAATCTGCACCTACCACATTGGCAATAACACTGGCACATGACTTAAATATTACTGCTATTGGTTTTATTAGAGGTGATTCTTTTAATATTTATAGTCATCCAGAACGTGTAAAAGGAGTGAATTAGAATTTATTATAAATTCATTTTTCACTCCCTACTTTTATTTATATCGCATCTTCTTTGACTATCTGATATTGAAAGCTTTGAAAAATATAGCCTTGCTTTATATACATGTCTTTTGCTGTATCATCGCCATCTGCCACTAATATGACTGGTCGAGAACCGGCTAAATGGCCTACATAGGACTGCATCGTAGTACCTATTCCTTTATGACGATAGTCTTCTAAAACGCCGAACCCATCAATTTCAACAGTTTCATCTGTAACTATAACATCCAAAATCCCCACAGGTTTATGAAGATAATATGCAACTATACGAGTGACGTCATCTATTTGCTTTAATATTGCTTCTCTCGTTCGTTCTTCACTTTCTTTAGTAAACGCTTCGCCATACGGTTTTGAAAATTCATTGTAAACACTTAGATAATCTTCCATATTGAATGAAGTTACAGGTTCAATATCTACCTGAATATTGCTCTCAAATTGTTTTAATGTAGCACTGTCTATCGCATACAATTCAAGTAGTCCTAATTGAAATCCTTCATTGCGTATCGCTTCTAACCATGTAGAATGCAGTAATTGGTTTTCTGGAAATGTAAAAGATAAATGAGAAGAATGTTGTTTTTTATGCAAAATTCGTTGTTTCTCCATATCTGAATACCACTGATTAATTGAAGGTAACGTTTTGTACTGCCACTTATTCATGTGATATGTCATTGGATCAGAAGGTGTTAAATATATAATATTCAACTCATCTTCTAAGTATATTTTTCCATTTTCTTTAATCTGCTTCATTGTTATGTATGTCATAGTAACCATCACCCAACTATGTATATTTTGTACTATTATATCAAATTCTTAAAACGTGAATGGTTAAGTAATGTTGTGCCGATTAAACTCGCAATAATCGCTTTAATAATATCTCCTGGAATAAATGTAAATGATAATAAAAATGCTTTACTTATAGGCATATGTATAATGAATCCCATAATGATTGTTCCTACAATATCTAATAATAAAACACCAAATACAAGTATACCAATAAATAATGTCAAGAAATTAATATGATTTTTAAAACGATCTCTTACTAAACCTATAAGATACGCCACTACTGGATATAAGAATAAAAATCCTGCTGAAGGACCTGCAAACACACCTATTCCACCGCGTCCACCTGATAATAATGGCAAACCTGTGGCTGCTAATAATAAGAAGATAATAACACTGAGTGCGCCGTATTTACGTCCTAATATAACTCCTGCTAAAAAGATACCTATATTTTGTAATACAATTGGTACAGGCATAAATGGTAACGGTATTCCAGGTACTAGGCCTAAAATACAAATAACCGCTGTCATTAACGCTGTATATACTAAATTTTTTGTACTCATTTGATTTCCTCCTTTTATGAAGAAAATTATACCACTTATGTAAACTATTTTATATAAAAAGTTTACATTTAAAGTTAATGAACTACTTTTTTAGCTAAAGACGTGATATAGTTGAAGAATTCATCATGATTGACATGATTAACGACATGCACCATACGTCCATCATCGCTCTCATATGTGCGTCCTTGGCTTGGTCCTTTTGTACATACATCTACTTTAAGTTCTATAGAATCTGTTAAGTTTTCTTTACCAATTTGAGCAGTCGTCAATACATCCCATAAAAAATAAGTAGAGTTTGTGACAAAATGAGTAAGAGGAGGTACAGCTGCATAACTGATTCCTAAAAAATCAACTCCTATAAACTGACGTTGATTTGCCCACATTTGACGAATAGCTGGCGTCAATGGTACTTGATTAGTGCTTTCTAACGCTACCATTTCTATCTTGATAGACGTATCAAATATTGTTTTAACAGCTTCAGGATCCCAAAAAGCATTCCATTCAGCTGTGCCATCATGTTCGGGTTCTTCTACATTTCCCTTTTCTAAAAATGTTCCTCCCATCCAAACTAACTTTTCAATATTGTTTACTATTGCTTTATCATGTTTGATTGCTTTGGCTAAATCGGTTAACGGACCAGTAAACAATAAAGTCACCTTTTCTTTACTATTATTTAATACATTAATAATATCCTCATAAGCTTCAAATGTACTCGTTACAGAACGTTTATCAATCCATTTCTCATTTAAAATAGGAAGCGCATCCATAAAAAAGGCATGCATTCTCCAGTCTTTCGGAAAAGGGTTAACTCCTCTTTCATATGAAGGAGCTACATCAATAGATAAATTTGAAAAACGATTTATAATTTTACATGAAGCACTTAGAGAAGGTTCTAAATAACAATCTGCACCGATTGTACTTACACCTACTAATTCAACATTATCCATTTGTAGTAATAAGAATAGTGATATTAAATCATCAACGCCGCCATCATGATTAAAATATATTTTAGTCATTAAATCCCTCCAAAAATATGTAAAAAAGCTATGACTACATTATACGTAATCATAGCTTTCTTTAAACATATTATAAATAAAAAATTCATTCTACATTAAATCAAGTATAGATTTTGCAATATTCGTATATGCTGCATCTTCCATAGGAGGATTATGTAGGCCCGCACGCATATTACGATAATAGCGTTGTAATGGACGATCCATTTCTAAACTTTTCGCCCCTACTATTCGCATAGCAAGATCCACTACTTCTAATCCTTGATTCATGACTAAAATTTTACTTGCAGATGTTTCATTCCAAATATTAAGTGTTTCATTATATTGATTGTAACCTCTAGCTGTACTCCATAAAAAATGACGAGCAGATAATAAGAGTGATTCCATTTTCCCAACATTTTGTTGTACAGTAGGTAGCGTAGCAATTGTGCCTTCAATACTATTAGGGGAATGCGTTTTGGCAAACTCAATAGCATAATCTCTCGCTGCTTGGGCAATACCTAAATATACACTTGGTATATGTAAAATCCATCCATTGGGTTGCGGTTTATGTTTCGTTTCTACAAAGTTTTCAAATGGAACTATAACATCATTTAATACTAAATCATGACTTTCCGTTGCACGCATCCCTAACATATTCCAATTATCTGCAATTTCTAAACCTTTACTCTCTCTAGGAATTAAAAAGAAGCCTACTTCTTGAATATCTTCTACAAATGCAGCAACAATATAATGTGTCAATGCTTTACTCATAGAAGTAAATGTTTTCACACCATTTAATTTATATCCGTCTTTAGTTTTTATTGCATGCGTAGCAGGTCTTCCACCACGAGTAGGACTACCAGTATCCGCTTCACTTACTGCTCTATTTACAAGTGCGCCATTTTTTACTTCTTTTGCAAATTGATCAAGCATAGTTTGACTCCACATATGCTGTTGATATAATTGCCCTACAACGCTTAGATGCCAGCCTATAGATAGTGCTGTAGCGCCATCTATGGCTCCAAGATACGATTGTAAAACGACCATATCTTCTATGGTTGCACCTTCTCCACCATATGATTTAGGTAAAGTTAACACACTATAACCTTCCTCTACAAGCCATTTTATATTGTCAAATGGGAATTTAGAGTCAATATCTTCTTTTGCTGCTCTTTGTTTAAATGTATCTTCAATTGTTTTAAATTTTTCAATCCATTTTCTTTGAATATCACTACTTATTAAAAATGAATCTAACATGACTATCACCTATTCGATATTTGATATATTTAATCATAGTTTAACACTCGGTTTTAATAATATAAAGCATCTCATTCACATAGTATAATAGAATTAAAAAAGAGTGGACAGACATTCTGTCTCACTCATTTACCCCATCATCATTCTATTGTATATATTTCTCTAATTCAGCAATTAAAGCATTAATTCTCCCGCGTTGCTCTTTTGTTACATAAACAATAACTGTTCTTTCATCTTGTATACTACGTTTTTTTGATAATAATTGTAAATCTTTTAATTTTTGTAATGCTTTAGTTAAGTAATAAGGTTTGAATTCTGAATACGTTGCAATTTCTTTTGAAGTAATTTCATCTTTTTTACTTTTAACAATATAATTTAAAATATAAATTTCTTCATAATTCAGATTATATTTTTTCTTAGTGTCTTTAAAAAACTTTTTCACTTGAAATGTTGCGTTAACTAAATCATTGATGTCTTTAATTTGTCCCATATTCTAAACCACTCCTCTGATGTACATCTAGTTGCTACAAGGTTCATGTATACTAACTACTACAACACTAAACATTTCTTATGCTATAAAAATTATTTTATAACATTTAAGTATAATATTTCAATATTTTTATGAAATTAAAATGATATTATATATTAAAATCTCATTTGACAAATTAAATTATACATAATTATTTCATGCGTTATACACCTAAAATAACTAGTAATGTAAGAGATAAGCCTTTCTTACATCACTAGTTATTTTTAAAACAAATTATAATGTTAATTCCTTTTTTATCATTTTACTACAATGTCTCAAGATATCATGAATCTCTTCCTTTTTTGACATATTTAACTTTATACACACTCTACGTTCATCTATAACATCTCTTTCTTTCAAAATATAACCACTTTGTTGTAATCGTTTAATTACTAAATTTATATTTATAGACTGACAACGTGAAAAATAGTTTATCGATTTCAACGAGATATCATTTTGATTCGACCAAATAATGCCTAAAACAAGCAAATCATTTAAACTTAACTGATAATGCTTAATACTCTTTTCAATCTTATTTAAAACTTTATAAATAGTAATTAGATATGTTAACTTACAATAATTCATATTCTTGATTGATGTTTTAAGATAATTATTTTCAAGTAATTCTCCAATTTCTAATAATAAATGTTTCATTTTTCTTTCATACATTTCTACAGGTAAGATTCTTAATCTTCGTTGATCATTTGCATCATAAGATTTAAAAATCCAATTTTCGTGGTATAAATGGCTAACAAGATAGAATAAAGTTCGTTTAGATAAATACGTTTTTTTCATTAATGTTTCAATATCCATACCTTGATGGTTCGTTTTATGATAATCAATAATAGCATATAGTACATTTAGGTGTTCAATATTTAGGTTTTTAGAATATTTTAGAAGTTCATCGACTGCTTTATAAAATAAAAGATAAAATAATAGTACATCCATATCGTTTTTTGTCATGATAGTTGCCACCTCGCAATTTATACAACAATTCTAGAAGACAGACTTTAGTATTGCGATACAATTTTAAAGTGTTACAAGTTTATCTCTATATCATACATATACTTACTTCATATTAAGTATGAGTAAAGGTCTAAATACTTTATCTTTTTACTTATTAATGGACTTAATCCTATTTTAGGTATGATAGTTACTTTTGGCCTCAGCTATAAGTAACTGTGCTTCATAATCTAAAGATATTTCAACCGTTTCGGTAGCCTTATATATTGGAGCAAATTGTTTTTTTCGTGCTTGACCTGGAGTCATCCCATATTTCTTACTAAATAATGCAATAAATCTCGGAAAATGATTAAATCCATGTTTATAAGCAATATCTTGAATAAATTCACTGCTATCTAAAATATCAAGTAAACATAATTTCAAACGAATATCATTAATATATTGAGCAATATTATGATAAGGTGTATGAAATTTAATCACTTGACTTAACTCTTTGTTAGACATATCAAGTGAATTCGCTAATGCTTGTTTATTAATCTTTTCATGATGATGTTCAATAATATATTCATGAACTTCATCTACAAGTGGATTGTCTAGTTTATAGTTTTGACGATGTTTTCTTTGAATATAACCTAATTCTACACATAAATGTTTAACTAATTTATCCCTTATGTGTGGAAGTCGAGGTTTTCGACTTTCAAATTCAAGAAGATTAATAATAAATGATTCTAATTGTTTTCGTTCAATAGAAGAAAATTTATATCCTTTTTGTCTGATATAATCGTCTGCAAATCTTAAATAATCTGTGAATGAAATTTCAATTATTGCAATAACAGAGTTCGTTTCGCCTTCTATCGAATATAAATCATTTAACATAATAAATACGAGATCTCTTTTTTTCATATTATATGTATCTAAGTCTAAATTTATTTTTCCAGAACCCTTTAACCAATATATAAGTTTGATATTGGATTCTTTTTGTTTTACTATTCTCGTATTTTTTAAAAGCTTTACCGAAAAATTATCTATCATACGTCTTTCCTCTCGTTTGTAATATAAAGACTAGATATAAGCGATGACATTTCTCCCCTTTATTCACCACTTAATTCTATTGAATTATCGCTTCGATACTTGTGTATGCGTATCGGAGATCTATCTTCATATACAATTTTATGTTTTATTTCGGTATTAGCAGTAGCAATATTTTGACTTATTTTATCACTTTATTATCTTATAGTATGATTTTATTATTTTTCAATATAAACTTACTTTATTTATATATAAAAAGGACATATAAAATGATTTTTTAGTATTTGTTTAATCAAGGAATCATTCAATAGGCTAAATTATTTTGTTATAAATTATTTTTCTATTATTTTACAAAAAGATTACAAGAAAATGAGTATTTTTTTCATATTCTTCTGTAAACACTGTCATAATAGCTTTTTTTATATTAAAAAATATTACTAATAATTAAATTTACAAGCTTTTATATTATCGAAAAATTACAAATCATTAACATTCCCCACAAATTGTAATTTTTTTGATAAAGTAATTCTTGTCGTTAAGTAAAATGATTTAAAGACTAAGTTAACAAATGACTATTAAATATAAAATAATATTAATTTAATTCTCAGGAGGAAATTTATAATGAAAAAAATCGCTACAGCTACAATCGCTACTGCAGGAGTTGCCGCAATTGCTATCGCCGGACAAGGACATGAAGCTCATGCAGCTGAACAAGGATATAATCCAAATGATCCTACTTCATATAGCTACTCTTACACTATCGATCAACAAGGTAACTACCATTACACTTGGAAAGGTAACTGGAGCCCAGATCGTTTAAATCATTCTAACTATAATTATAATTATAACTACAATACATATAATAATTATTCTAATACAAATTCAACATATAGTTATAACAACTATCATACTAATAACTCAAATCAAGTTGCTAGTAATCCAACACAATCTTACACAACAAATAATCAACACACTGGTGGTTTAGGTTCAGCTTCTGCTTCTACTTCTAATAATAATGTAAAAGTAACTACTGTAACTGCACCTTCATCAACGGGAGCTTCAATTTCTAACTCTGTTAGCTCAGGTAGAAACTACTATACTTCTGGCCAATGTACATATTATGTATATGACCGTGTAGGTGGTAAAATCGGTTCGACTTGGGGTAACGCAAATAACTGGGCAAATGCTGCAGCATCTGCTGGTTACACAGTAAATAACCGTCCATCTGCAGGTGCAATTATGCAATCTACTGCTGGTGCTTACGGTCACGTAGCATATGTTGAAAGTGTAAATAGTAATGGTTCAATCACAGTATCTGAAATGAATTATGGACATGGTGTAGGTGTAGTAACATCTCGTACACTTTCTTCAAGTGAAGCTGCTTCATATAATTTCATTCATTAATTAAATTGATAAAGAAAAAAGATTTAGAATTCAATATGAATTCTAAATCTTTTTTTATGCATACATACAAAAAGCGTTCGAAACTTTAGTGTTTAGAACGCTTTAAGTTATCATATTAATCAAATTCGTTATTATGGATTGAATTCTCGCCACAAAAATTAAATCCACCTTTAATTCATTTTTTAGGATATCTAAAATGAATGTATTTTTTAAATAACATCGCTACTATGATTCTAATCAATACTTTAATCCTAATTTATTATTTCCATATTATAGGGGAATTAAACATCAAATTAATCATTTAATTTATTTTTTTACGTATTCCAATGCCAGTAAATCCATAAATAATTGCTAATATAGCACATAAATAACATGGTACTGCCCAAATAAAGAATTGATCAACTGAAACTCCTAATTGTTGCGCATAGTAAATACCTGAGGTTCCCCAAGGAATTAATGGTAGGACCATAGTACTGGAATCTTCTAATGTACGAGATAAATTACTTCTATCTAAATTCATATCTTCAAACATGTCTTTCATAAGTACCCCAACCATAATAATAACAATTGACGCCACACCAGCAGCAAATACCAACATTAGGGACGATAGCACAGTAATAAGAACGAGGGTACCAACAGATTTAACACCTTTTGCAACAGTTTGTAACATTACATCTAAACAACCAGATTTCTCTACAATACCTGCAAATGCATAACCACAAAAAATGGTCACAATGATTTGTGTCATACTCATCATTCCACCTTGTTCAATCAATGTTTTTGCATTTTCGGTAACATGAGAATGCCCAGTCATAGATGATGTAAAACCATCAAACGTTGCTTTAAAACCATCTACAAATTTAAATCCATTATTAAACCTACCTATCAAAATAGCACTCAACGCTGAAATAAGCATAGATGGAACAGTTGAAATTTTAAATATTAAACAAATGATAATCACAATTAAAGGAATCCATACAAAAAAATTAATATTATAAATACTAGATAGTTCATTTAAAAGTACTTTTATTTGCTTAGTATTTACATTACCTTGGGAATTTAATCCTGCAAAAAACCATACGATAAGTCCAATGATTGATGCTGGAATGGTTGTCCACATCATTGCTCTAATATGAGAAAAAATGTTTACTTTTGTTACGAGTGCAGCAAGATTGGTTGTATCTGATAAAGGTGACATTTTATCTCCAAATACTGCACCTGCAATAATTGCACCTGCTGCCATTCCTTGATTTATACCAAGTTGACTTCCAATAGATATTAAGGCAATCCCAGCTGTAGACGCAGACCCCCAAGCTGTTCCGGTTGCTAAACTACATATAGCCGAAATGATAAATGCTGAAATTAGAAAATAACTAGGATTCAAAAACTTAAGCCCATAGTAGATTAATGCAGGTACAGTGCCTGCGTACATCCAGCTACCTACAATGATACCTACAGCCAAAATAATGAAAATAGCAGGCATAGCTGTTGTCAATCGATGTGTAATTCCTTCTTCTAAGTCCTTCCATTTTAAACCGACACGCATAGCAATAAAAGCAGCGTAGGTTGAAGCGATAAGTAACAATACTTGAATAGGGATATTGAATTTAACAAATCCAATTGTAACAACTATTACCATGACAATAATTGTAGATATTGCTTCTAGAAATGTGGGTTTTCTTTTCATATATCTGCTCCTTTTTCTTTTTTCTTAAGACCTCTTTTCTATACCAAACATTATACTTATTTTAATCCTAATTTATCTAAACCAAGTTCTTCTACTGTTAGTCCTTCATTAAAGAAATCACGTTCGAGAATAGTAGAGGCAATGGTAATTATCGCATCAATATTCGGTGTATCTACACCAATTTCACGTCCTAAACTTGACCATAATACAAGTCCATATGCGATATCTTCAGTAAGATAACGATTTTCTACAGAGTTCGGTCCTGGAATTTGTGAAAATACAGGACTTGTATTAAATAAACGATTTAGCGGTTCATCCTCGTCTTTACGTTCTAGATAACCTCGTTGAATACGCGCTTCTTTAGCAGTTAATAATTCAAAACCTAATTTACGCCCTAAAGTTAGACGTTCTAATTCTACAGCATGTAAAAGTCGCACTGTGTGTTTTGTGATACCTTCTTTATATAATGCAAATGTATCTGCATAATCTATACGACCTACATTTAATAGTGTAGGAGCTGGATGAACTTCAGGATTTCCATTTTCTAGATTCGTTTTCCACAAACTTTCTTCTTTTACTAATTGTGGGTACAATTGGCTCACTTTATCAAAACATTCATTTAACTCTCTCTTATTGTACGTTGAGAAAAAGACTTTTCTTACATTAAGAGATAAATCCACTCGAGCCTCTTCAAAATCTACACGTGTTCCGTAAGTAAGGGTATTAGCTTCTGCATATTTAGGTTGAATATTAATATGACGTTCTTCTAATACATTCATAAATCGAATTGATCCCATAGCTGCTGCGATATTAAAGAAAATAATTTGTTCCGCCGTTATATAATGAGACATCACTTTTGCATAATATTCAATGTAAGATGAAGGAATCACTACTTGTATCACTTCTGCATCTTTTAATACATATTCAATATCATCACTAATATTTGTAAAAGGTACAAACGTTTCATGACCTTCATTATTAAAATCAAATCCACCTTTTTCTAACGCTCTATCAAATTTGTGAATTGATGAATTTCGACAATATAATTTGACTTCATGTCCTTGATTGACCATATCTACTGCAGCTGTAACCGCACCATTTCCTGATCCTACTATTGCAATTTTCATAGTTATCATTCCTCATTTCTCTATTTAGAATTTTTAATAGTCATCTAAAAAAATTATTATCAATAAATAAAGATGCAGATATAAATACTGCATCTTCAAAATAGTATTATTTTATTCTATAGCCTAATTTAAATTTTTACAAACACTATTAGTAGTATGATATCACATAAATCTCCATAAATGTAACCGCTTATCCTTTAAGTATATACCTATATATATAATAAGTTTATTACAAGGTTCTGTAATATAAATTCTATTAATATTTTCAAAAAAATTAGAAAATGTATAGCAAACATGCAGTTTGCAAGAAATATTTCATTAAGAAATATTAAACAGATTTTTATTACATAGTTGTACAAGAATTTTGAATTTCATTTACGGTAAAGTAACAATGCCCTACTACATGTTTTTATCTGATAAAGTATGACTTATCGTTAATAGCGACAAGTTAATGTTAAAACATATTCAACATATCGCTAAAATTATCCTATTGTTGAATAGTATTTGGGAGGACTTTATTTATGAAAAAATGAATTACATTATCAACACTGACAGCAGGAAGTTTAGGACATGTGGCTTATGTAGAAAGTGTAAATAGTGATGGATCAATTACAATTTCAGAAATGAATTACACAGGTGGCGCATACGTGACTGATACACGTACAATTTCAGCAAGCGAAGTAAGTGCTTATAATTATATTCATTTATCGTAAATATCTAAGATTGATATAACTTGAATATAAATATATTACCGTTTAAGATAACCTTTAAGATTATATTTTCATTAATTTAAAAGTGAGAAAATGAATTCATAATGAATTCTTTCTCACTTTTTTATTTTCTAAAATTGCATAACTCATAATTGTTTGAGAAAATATTTTTACTTATCAAAAATATTATAAGGAGTAATGGATATAATGCAATGGTTAAAGGTCATTTTATCTGGATTGATAGAAGTTGTTTGGGTTACGTGTTTAAATTACGCTCATAATACGTTTACTTGGCTCATCACTTTATTATTTATTGCTTTAAGTTTTTATTTAATGCTTTCTGCGACAAAACAACTTCCAGTAGGTACTGTTTATGCTGTCTTTGTTGGTATAGGCGCTGCAGGAACAGTTATCGTTGATATGTTATTTATTAATCACGTCATTTCACTTATGAAATTATTATTTATTATTTTATTAATTATAGGTATTATCGGATTAAAGCTTTCTACTGATGACCAATCTGAAGGAGGTCTATAAAATGGCGTGGTTATACCTTTTAGTTGCAGGATGCTTTGAGATTTTAGGTGTTGTTTTCTTAAATGAACTGAATCGTACACATAAAAAAATATATATTCTACTAGGTGCGCTTACTTTTATATTTAGTTTTAGTACTTTAAAACTATCTATGCAGACGATTTCGATGGGAACTGCCTATGCAATATGGACAGGGATCGGGACTGCTGGAGGTACCATTGTAGGTATGATTTTCTATAATGAATCAAAAAAATTTATTCGTATATTTTGTATTGGTTTAATCTTAATATCCGTAATTGCTTTAAAAATAATACAGTAACTTTATTCATATAAATTCTTTGTGTCCCTATCTTTCTTCCATTATACTTAATTTGAAAGAATACAAAGGAGTGAGATGGATGGAAAAAGTATATATAGCTGGTAAAATTCCAGAAGCTGGTTTAAATCTACTCAAAGAACATTTTGAAGTAGACATGTATGAAGGTGAAGGTATCATCGATAAAGAAACATTAAAAAAAGGTGTCAAAGATGCTTCTGCTTTAATTAGTATTTTATCCACTAATGTAGATAAAGAAGTAATTGACAGTGGTGAAAATCTTAAAATTATTGCCAATTATGGCGCTGGATTTAATAATGTAGATGTAGATTATGCACGTGAAAAAAACATTGATGTTACAAATACACCAAAAGCATCTACAGCTGCAACTGCTGAATTAACATTCGGCTTAGTATTAGCAATTGCTCGTCGTATTGTTGAAGGTGACAAACTTTCTCGTACAAAAGGATTTGATGGTTGGGCGCCATTATTCTTTAGAGGCCGTGAAGTCTCAGGCAAAACACTTGGTATTATCGGATTTGGAGAAATTGGTAGTGCAGTAGCTAAACGTGCAAAAGGATTTGATATGGATATCCTTTATACAGGTCCTCACCAAAAAAAGGAAAAAGAACGTGAAATTGGTGCTAAATACGTTGATTTAGATACATTATTAGAACACTCTGATTTTATTACAATCAATGCTGCTTACAATCCAGATATACACCACATGATTGATTCAGAACAATTTAAAAAAATGAAATCTACTGCTTATTTAGTCAATGCAGGGCGTGGACCAATCGTTAATGAACAAGCACTTGTTGATGCATTGAAGCATAAAGATATTGAAGGTGCAGCTCTCGATGTGTATGAATTTGAGCCAGATATTACTGAAGGCTTGAAATCTTTAGATAACGTAGTCATTACGCCACACATTGGTAATGCTACGTTCGAAGCTCGTGAAATGATGTCTAAAATTGTAGCTAATGATACAATTAAAAAATTGAATGGTGAAGAACCGCAATTTGTTGTTAATAAAAAATAAGGTTAAATAAAATAAGGAGTTATCATAGAATCCATAGTGAATTCTATGATAACTCCTTATTTGTCTTTTGTTTTATATAAAAATTTAGTTTGACCACTAAAAAATCGTTTTGGCATACGTTTCATGATAGCATTGCGCAATGCAACAACTAGTTTATTATCTTTTTGAGCGATATTTCCGACTTTTCGAGAACGTTTTATTACTTTTTTAGTATGTTTTACACGTAATTTATTATATCGCTGTAATGCTTTTTCTAAGTCATAAGAAGCGATACAATTAGCTAAAACGATAGCATCTTCCATTGCTTGTCCTGCGCCCTGACCCATGTTTGGCGTCATTGCATGGGCAGCATCTCCTAATAAGACTGTACGACGATGTACAAATGAAGTTAAAGGTTTTAAATCATATAAATCGTTTTTAATAATACCTGTTTCACTTTGTTTATCTAACAATGCCCTCACTTGATTAGGATAATGATTAAAATAAGCCTGCAAATGTGGTTTTTCAAATGATACATATTTAGGATCTTTTTCATTTGCATTAATTGTAATAAACCAATAGGCTTGATTATTAATTAGAGGCACAATGCCCACGCGTCCACGTCTTCCCCAATATTCATCTGCTGTATATTGATTCATTATGTCCGCTTCATCTATCATTCCTCTAAAGCATGTATAACCTTGATAAATCACTTTAGAGTCTGGGAATAATGCTTTTCTAACGATTGAATGAATACCATCCGCTCCAATACATAAATCAAACGTCTGACTTGCATGTTTTGAGAAATGAAGCATTGGCAGTTCAGATTGAACATCCACTTTAGTCACTTCATAATCAGTAAATACAGTATTAGGTTTTACATATGAAGATATTAACTCTATTAATGACTGACGAGATAATGTCACATTTAATGTTCCCTCTTTCAACTTAGCAGATGTAAGCAAATCACCTTTATCGCTATAGATATTTAATGATTTTAAATTTTGTCCGGCATTTTTGATACCTTTAGCTAAATCATGATTACCGAGTTTTTTTAAAACGTTATCACCGATACCAATACCTGCACCTACTTCTTTAATATCAGTCTTTCTCTCAAAGACTTTGACATCATGCCCTTGTTCTTGTAAAAGTGCTGCAACCGTTAAACCTCCGATACCAGCACCTATCACTGCAACTTTCATTCTATTACACCTCAATATCTCTATTTATTAGATATATAGTAATTCCTACGTATCTTATCTTTTTTTATACCCAAACGTTCATAATCTTTTTTCATATTATCTGCAATTTTATCTGCCCACTCAATATCACTCGCATATTGATGAGACCCTGGATTTTTAGGATTCCATCTCATTTGATAAAGCGTAATTTGTTCGTTTTCAAAATATTGATGACGAATAAAAGCTGCACCGCCCATAATTGCTTTACTTGGTGTTGTCCAATTATGTTCTTTAGCATAACTATGACCAGTAGCAATGGCATCTTGATCAAATGCACCAATTCCAAAAAAATTATAGTATTTATGATTATTCTCTTTAATACCATTAGCCAGTTCGGATTGACCATTTGCTGTTTCTATGATTGCATGATTCATTAAATATATAATATTCACTTGATACTTATCTTGGGCTTTTAAAAATGTTTGAGCCTGATCTGTTAAAATACCTTTATTTTTAAGTATATGTTTTACCTCATCTTCATTCATTGGAACCGTTTTAGATAGATCCATATATTTTAAATCATTGTCTTTTTTAGAAATACTCATTGCTCTTTTCACTTCATTATTATTCGCTAGAACAAACTGATTATTTTTATCAATGGTATTTAATTGGTTCGATTGGGTTTGCTTTTGAAGGGCCTCTTGAAAACTGTATCTTCGATCATTACGTAGTATATCCTTATGATTGATACAAAGTAATACAATCAATATGATGAGAACAATAATAAAAAGTATAATAGATAAACGTAACTGATTACTATTTCTATATTTCATAAATTGAAATTCCTCTAATTGTCTTATTTAGATAACATACTGTATGCAACTATAATAGCAATAATGACGATGGCAAACGAAATATTAATAATAATTTTCATGCCCGTACGATCTCGAAATAAAACATTAAAAATAACAAGACTAATTGCCAATGAAACGGCAAACATTGCTATCGCTAACATTAATTTCATCATAATTAAAAATATAATTCCTAATACAACAAAAATATTAGAAATAATAGTCATTATTTTAATAATATTTGGATGAATAAGTCCTCTCTCCTTACACTTTAATTTATACACTCTACTTTATCATAATAGATGTATACTATATTTTACAAATTCATTTCTAAAAAAACTCCTCAACATAAGTCATTTCGTTCTTATATTAAGGAGTCGTATATATTCAATTTATTCTTTAGACATACCTTTAAGTAAATTTATCATGTACGTTAAGCTACGATTCATATCATCATCTTTTAATACACTCATTAAGCTTCGTATTGTCGTTTTGGCATTTGGACTTGCTTGATTAGCTACGTGTAAGCCACTATTAAGTTTATTTAAAAATTGACTTAGTTCTTTAACTTCTAAATTCCCAAGCATAAATACCATTGGAGCTAAATTTGTAATGAGTCCAGTATACATATCTTTATTTAATTCCGTAGCGAATTTATTTATAATAACTTGACGACCTTTAATACCACCGTTAATAGCATCTAAGAGTTTTGCATCATCTAAATTTTTAATAATACGAATAGCTTTTAAAATACTATCCTTATTTTCAACAATTGCATCTGTAACTTCATTCAAACTTTCCAACTTAAGTTGTTCTTTTGATTTTTCAAGACGATTAATTTTAGTTATTCTTTCAGCCATATTAATCCACCACATTTCCTGGGAAAATATAATCCTTACGTTTCCATTTTTTCTGAACTTGGACACTATATTGCGGATGACGATGTTTATCTACACGGAAATTCGTTGGATTTAAGGGAGATTTACCTTTTCTAGTTATAACCTCTAAACGACAATGTGTACGTTTATAAGATGGTGTGTGTGTAGCATAATCCACGTCACTATTAGTTAATTTATTTATAGCACCTATATCGCCATTACTCATAGCATCATTATTTAAAGGAATATATATTTCTTTTCCTTTAACTCTATCAGTAATTGTAGCAACTAAAGTAGCTTCTCCTGTATCAGAAATAAGTTTTACTTCTGCACCCTCATGGATATCGCGATCTTTGGCTAATTCAGGTGAAATTTCTACAAATGCGTGAGGCATTTTATATTTAATCATTTCTGTTTGATATGTCATATTTCCTTCATGGAAATGTTCTAGTACGCGACCATTATTTACATGTAAATCATATACTTCATCTTCTTTAAAGAAATTATCAAATGTTAATTCAAATAATTTTGCACGTTTATTATCGAAATTAAAGCCATCAAGATATAATGTAGGTTGATCTGTACCATCTGGTGCTACAGGCCATTGTAAACTGTTAAAACCTTCTAATCTTTCATAGCTAACACCTGAATAAGACGGTGTTAAGCGTGCAATTTCGTCCATGATTTCTGAAGGATGACTATAATTCCAATCAAAGCCCATTCTTTTAGCAATCAATTGGAAAATTACCCAGTCAGGTTTTGAGTCACCTAAAGGTGATAGTGCTTGATTAATACGTTGGATTCTACGCTCTGTATTTGTATATGTGCCATCTTTTTCTAATGAAGGACTAGCTGGTAACACAACATCTGCATACGTTGCTGTAAATGTTAAAAATTCATCTTGAACTACCAAAAATTCAACTTTTTCTAATGCAGATTGTACATAGTTAATATTTGAATCTACAATTCCAGTATCTTCACCATACAAATATAGTGAATGAATTTGTCCTTCATGAATACCATCCATCATTTGATGATTATCTCGACCAGGCGTTGGATTCAATGTAACACCATACTCTTTCTCAAATTTCGATCTAATTTCATCATTGTGTATCATTTGATAACCTGGAAATTGGTCCGGCATACTTCCCATATCACTTGCACCTTGAACATTATTGTGGCCACGTAATGGATAAGCCCCTGTGCCAGGTCTTCTATAGTTACCTGTTACAAGAAGAAGATTTGAAATTGCTGTACTTGTATCACTACCAATATCTTGTTGTGTGACACCCATTGCCCAACAAATAGCTACAGATTCTGCTTTTGCGCATTCTTCCGCAAAACTAATTAATCGCGTTTTTGAAATTCCTGTAACCTCTTCAGTATATTCTAATGAAAATGGAGTTAATGATTCATAATACTCATCAAAATTGTCAACCCACTCTTTAATAAATTCAATATCATGTAAATGATGATCGATAATATATTTTGTCACAGCGCTCAACCATACTAAGTCTGTACCAGGTTTAGGTTGATAAAATTCATCTGCACGTTCAGCCATTTCATGTTTACGAATATCAAAGACATGCATTCTTTGTCCAAACAATTTCTGTGCACGTTTAATTCTTGAAGCAATAACTGGATGTGCTTCTGCTGTATTTGTACCAATAAGTACCGTCATAGTTGCTTTTTCCAAGTCATCAATAGAACCTGAGTCCCCGCCATGTCCTACCGTTCTAAATAATCCTTTTGTAGCAGGTGCTTGACAATATCTCGAACAATTATCAATATTATTTGAACCAAATACTTGGCGAGAAAGTTTTTGCATTAAGTATGACTCTTCGTTTGTACCTTTTGAAGAGGCGATAAATGCTAGGTGATCGCCACCATATTCATTTTTAATGCGCTTAAAGTTCTTTTCTATAACATCGAGGGCTTCTTCCCATTCAACCTCATGAAATTCACCATTTTTACGTACTAAAGGTTTAGTTAAACGTTGATCCGAATTAATGTGTCCCCACGAGAATTTGCCTTTTACACAAGTAGAGATTTTATTTGCTGGAGAGTCGTGTGATGGTTGAACTTTTAAGATTTCTCTATCTTTTGTCCATACATCAAATGAACATCCTACACCACAATATGTACATACTGTTTTAGTTTTGTTAATTCTTTCTTTACGCATCTCTGCTTCAGAATCCGACACAGCAAATAACAATCCATCACCTGGTTCAGCTTTTTTAGTTAAATCAATCATAGATGCTAATGAACCCGGTTCTGTATCAGTTAAATATCCCGCATTGCCCTCCATATTGACTTCCATCATTGCATTACATGGACACACTGTCGCACATTGACCACATGATACACAAGACGATTCATTTATTGGAACATCATTATCCCAAATCACACGTGGGTGCTCACAATCCCAATCTATAGAAAGTGTTTCGTTAACTTCCACATCTTGACATGCTTCTACACATCTACCACATAGGATACATTGGTCTGGGTCATAACGATAGAAAGGACCATAATCTTTCTCATAAGGCTTTGTTTTATATTCATATGATTGTTCTTGTAATCCCCATGCATCCATTGCATTGTGAATCTCACAATCACCGTTATTATAATCACATACTGTACAATACAGCATATGTTTTTCTAAAATTCTATCTAATGCTTCTTTTTGGCTAGCTTTCACTCGTTTATTTTGAGTATTGACTGACATCGGACGGTCAACTACTGTACTACACGCTCGTTCAACTTTACCATCAATTTCAACCATGCAAGTATCACAGGTTTGAATTGGACCCATGGATTCGTTATAGCAAATTGAAGGAACGAAAGTATCACGAGATTTAATAAATTCAAGTAAATTTGTTCCAGGTTCTACAAGGTAATCCACATCATCTAGGGTTAAAACTAAATGTTCTTGCATTGCTTTCCCCACCTTATATTTATATTCCATAAACAACCAATTTCATTAAGATTCTGTATTATTTCCCCATATTCAATACAGAATTAATATTATTGTATAACTAAAATCATATAATGTTAAGGCTTTCAATCATATCTATTGACCTTTCTTTATTCTTTTAAATAAAGAATATACTTTTAAATTTTTATATCTTTAAATAAAAAATCTGAGACCTATAAATTAGTCTCAGATTTTTTAATTGCTATATATTTTTTTTATTTTTTCAAATTATTATTTAATACCTCTGTCATTTGCACTTTTGAACTTTCATTAGGAATAAAATACCATAATCCATCATTTTGAATACTACCTGTCCCTTCTAGCTGATGACGATTAACTGTATCATTAGCCTCTTTATAATGACTTCTAATTTCATTTAAGTCTCCTAATGTTAAATCAGTTGTGACGTTCTTTTGAATTTGAGTAATTAATGATGGCAAATGTGTAATCACTGAAGAACTAACCATTTTATTTGCCATAGCTTGTAAAACTAGTTGTTGACGTTCTTGACGTCCAAAATCACCACCTGCACCTGTTTCTTTACGACTTCTAATAAATGCCATGGCTGTATCTCCATCAACATGAGTAGATTGCCCTTTAGTAAATGTTGTACCTTGAACTGTAAATGTATCATTACTTACTATGTTAACACCGCCTACCGAATCAATCATGTCGTGTAATCCATCCATATCAATAGTAGCGTAGTGGTCTATTGGCACATTCATTAGTTTTTCTAATGATTTAACAGCCATGGTAGGCCCCCCATAAGCGTAAGCATGATTAATTTTTTCAGTTGTACCTCTTCCTACGATTTCTGCTTGAGTATCACGTGGAATACTTACAAGCTCAGTCGTTTTTTTCTTTGGATTCACTGATAAAATCATTATTGTATCACTACGTTCACCATCATTTGTGCTTTTACGTTGTGCATTAGAGTCAACACCAAATAAGGCAATTGTAAATGGATCTCCATTTTTTAAATTAACATTATGAGAACGCAATTCAGATTGTTGACGATGAAGCGGGTTATGAATTTTATTACCTGTTATCAATATCGTTGTCGCGATAACGGCTACAGTAACGACAGCTAACACAACAAGTATACTAATAATCCATTTCATTATTTTACTAGAGGAACGTTTTTTTCTATCAGGACGTTGCATCTTCCTCCTCCTATTCTACTTATATTAAAATATATCTCCATTATTATATATTAAATGATTTAATTTACTATACAACTTTAGTAGGAAATATATTAAATAACTAAGAAGAGAAGGATTAGTGTTTATCATTAATAATAGCTAATATCTCCTCGTAGCACCCTTTATTACTAATAATAAAGGGGCCACCTTTAGCGAAATCAAGATGTTGTCCATCCATCTGTGTCATCACTAATCCTAATTCTCTGGCGAATAAAAACTGTGCTGCGATATCCCAAGGTTTAGGATTAGTATTAAAATGTGCTCCAAATTGTCCTTTTATCACTCGCACTGAATCTAATCCGCAAGCTCCTATATATCTCACACTAAAAGACGATTGATACAAAGCTTTACTTAATTTTTCATTCACGTATTCTGAACCAAATGAAACAATAGTATCTTTAAGCGATAATACTTCTGGAGACTCAAGTTTGACATTATTCATGAAGGCCCCCTTACCTTCAATTGCTTTATATATTATTTTATGAGCGTAGTCATAAATATAAGATAATTTAGGTTGTCCATTTTCAAAGTAAGCTAAAATAATACAATAATCTTCTTGTTGTTTCACTAAATTGGCTGTTCCATCAATAGGGTCCATAATCCAAAGGTGTCCCTGATAAGGTTCAATACCCTCATTATTTTTTTCTTCAGCTAATAACTGATGTGTAGGAAAATACTTTTCCAGATAGGCCTCGAAATCATTTTGTATTTGTTTATCTACATTTGTAACTAAATCGAATCGATTTTCTTTTGTTTCTGTAACCATGTTTTTAATTAAATTAGGAATAATACCATCTAAATGTTGGAACCAATCCGTAATATGCTTATCTATAAATTGAAGTTGTTGTTTTTGCATGATGTCACCTCAACGTTTTTATTCATCTTATCATATAACATATTATTTTTTTTAAATAAAAAATCGGCTAGTCATTTGCTAGCCGACAAAATAGAAAGGAAAGTAAGTAATAAATATTGAAGATGTTTCGATGTAACCCGAACGATTCACCTTGAGCTATCTGTTATACAGCCCCTACCCCTTTGTTTGAAATCGTTCTACCCTGTTACAAATACTATATTAGCATAATTATCTAATGATTGTAAGCGTTTTCTAAATAAAAATAGTTTATTATTACACTTCCAATCAACTTATTACTAAAAATGTCTTGAATCTCAGTCTTATGTTATAATTAATGTAATATGTAATGTTCATAGGTGGTGAGTATATTGAATAAAATGGAAAGACAAAATCAAATTATTTCATTAATTCAACAAGGACATAAAATCAATGCGTCTGATTTAGCAAAACAATTTAATGTCTCTACCCGTACAATTACTAGAGATATTGATGATTTAGAATCTAAAGGAGTTCATATATACGCTCATAAAGGAAGACGCGGTGGATATGAAATTCAAAATACTGATCATTATTTTCATCTTAAATTAAATGAATCCGAACTTATTGCACTATTTTTAACTTTGCAAGAAAGTCAATCTCACTCTACATTACCTTACACTCAAGACATTCATTCAATTATAAACCAATGTTTAAAAACACCTAATACACAAATGCTAAAAATACTGAAACATATCTCCAATAATATTAAATTAGAAGATACACATTCTCTAACATTACCACATTTGTTTTCAGATATTTTAATTTATAGTAACGAAAGACATGTTATGCTTGTTGACTTTTCAGAAAATAATGAAATTACTGCAGAAAATGTGATATTCATCGGCTTACTGTGCCGTAACGGTCAATGGTTTGCTATTGTTTATGAAATTGGATTCGGTAGAACTCGTGAATTATCAATATTAAATATTGTTGATATTTCTTATTCATTTGAAAAAAAAATTCAAACATACGATATTACTATTCATAACTATAAGGAATTTCTACAACCTAAAAACAATGAATAAAGTGAGTATTGAAGAAATTTTCGTGTATTCTCACTTTCATTCTCAAATACTAAATGCTTACATACCAAATATCCTTAACACCCTCTTTTAAAGGATGAGTATACCATGCATTATAAAACCTTAATATACGATCAACACATTTTAATTCAATTATTAATTTTACTAGAAAAAGCTAAATATTATTATTTTATGGACATAGCACATTTATCTTTGGGAATTAAAGATTACAATAATTTTATTAATCATTGTCGTGCGCATTTTAAACATAATCAAATAAATAGTATTTCATCTCATTGTTCTGATTCACAAACGTATTGCTTCGAACAATACAATGAATTGATGACTCATTTAAAACAAATCCCTCTTCAAAATTTTAAAAATGGAAATTTAATCGTCGATTTGCAAGAACGTCAAAATCATATTTATAAAGTTTATAATCAAATTAATAATTATCAATAACCTTATTTTTTCGATAAGTTTAGTAGGTAAATTGTCATTGTAATTTATAGTATGTATAATAATGCTTGATTAATATTAAGTAAAAACTGCATACTGTTTTTTAATTCACGAAATAATGTCATATTGGTGGGAGAATATCACATTATTTCGGTAATCCTGTTACGTAAACCTTTACTTAACTTAATCACTTTACAGTTATTTATCGATATTTGTGGGAATTTAGATGTAATATATGATGTATTCACATGCCTAGATAGAGATGTTTTCATTTTCATCTATCTATTTATGATGAAAGAAAAACTTTTAATAAATTAGGTGATTGGATGACAAATATTTTAAGTAGGATAGATGAAGTCTACGCTTCGTCTTCTAAAAGTGAACAGAAACTTTCACGTTTCATATTAAATTCTCCACATAAATTAGTTTCAATGTCTAATGAAGCGATTGCAGATGAGCTTAATATTAGTGTGTCTACTATGAATCGTTATAGTCAAAAATTAATTAATCAAAATTTTAAAGCTATACGCGATGAAATTAAGCAATGGTTTCCTAAACAAGTCACACCGTATAATATCAAGTTAGTAGAAAATGAATCAGTAGAAAGCTTAAAACAAAAATTATATTTTCAAACTAAAGCGTCGTTAAAACAAAGTAATCATTTTATAGATCACCAAACTATTGACGCTATTTGCGAAACATTTAAACAGGCACATACCATTTTTCTATATGGTTATGGGAGTTCATACGTGTGTGCGCTTGAATTTTATCAGAAATTATCCCGTATTGGTCTCAATATTCAATTAGTTCAAGATACACATTTACTAACTACAATGTTGTCTACACATAATAAAAATGATTGTGTCGTTTTTATTACCCATAGTGGTGAACAGAGCGAACTACAAGCAATGGTAAAAGTCGTTAAAGATTTTAACCTTTCAATGATTACAATTACAAGTTCTAACAATAATTCAATTGCAAAAGATTCTGATTTAGTTTTAACGTATAATGAAGATTATAAAAACGAACTGTGTATGAGTGCGACAACTGCATTATTTGCACAATTATATACGATTGATATTATATTTTACCGCTTTATAGCACGTAATTATCACGCTTCTTTAGACTATATGACACAGTCAAAGATTTCATTAGATAATTACCACAAGTATTTATCAAAAATTGAATTTAAACATTAATAAAAAAGGAGTGGGATAAAACTCATTGTTCCACTTCATTCCCAACTTATGTTGGGCGTCGACGTTCTTTTTGAATGACTTTATGTTGGGGTCTCGGTCTACAATTAAAAAAACTTGATATTAGTCTATGTTTAATTTAGGGATTTACTATCCAAACGTTAAAAAATCTGAGACGTTTATGCACGTCTCAGATTTTTTATTATATATTTTTATCGTTATTTTACTCTTTTTATAGCATCATTTTTGTGATGACCGCGAATAAAGTAATACACTGTAACCCCTGCTAAGACAATAATACCTATAACCACTGAAATAACTGTGTCTTTATTAAATAACATACCAATTAAAACAATGAGTAAAAAGATAATTGTCATAACACTAGAAATTGTGCCTCCTGGCATTTTAAATGGATGATTTTCAACCTGTTCTGGATGTAATTTTCTGAAACGAATATGACTGATTAAAATCATAAACCATGGAATCATACCTGGTAAAATAGATGCACTATAAACATACACGAAAATACTATCAGCGCCTTTTATAAATAAAGGTAAAATAACATTTAATAATGCTCCAATTAAAATACCAATTGCAATAGTTAATACAGGATAAAATGGCACACCATTTTTCATTACACGTGTAAAGATTTTAGGCATTTGCCCTTTTTGAGCAAGTGTATATATCATACGACTTGCACTAAAAATACCAGAGTTACATCCTGATAATGCAGCAGTTAATACAACAAAGTTGATTAAACCTGCGGCAAATGTAATACCAATTTTAGAGAATGTAGCTACAAAAGGACTACCAATACTTTCTAATTGATTCCAAGGGTATATTGAAACAATAACAAAAATAGCACCTATGTAAAAAATTAATATACGCCATATAACACCATTTACAGCACTTTTAATATTCTTTTGAGGATTCTTTGTTTCACCTGCAGTAATACCAATTAGCTCAACCCCTTGATAAGAACCAATAACGATTGAAAGTGCAAAGAAGAAACCAACTAATCCATTTGGCATAAATCCACCATGTTTCCATAAGTTAGAAATACCGATAGGGTGTCCTCCATTACCAATTCCAAAGAAAATCAATCCTAATCCAGCAATAATCATTAATACAATTGTTACCACTTTTATCATTGCAAACCAAAACTCAAATTCTCCAAACGCTTTAACTGAAGCTAAGTTTGCTATTAATAATAATACTACTGCAATCACGCCTGGTATCCATTGTGGTAAATGAGGGAACCAATAATTCATATACTCACCTACGGCAATGACTTCACTCATCCCAACGACAATCCATTGGAATATATTACTCCACGCTGTCATATAGCCAGCAGCTGGATGTATGTATTCACTAGCAAATGTTGCAAATGAACCTGTTGTTGGATTTAAATAAATCATTTCTCCCATTGCTCTCATTATTAAAAATAAGAATATCCCTGCGATTAAATACGCAAAAATAACTGATGGTCCAGTCCATTTAATTGTACTTGTTGCCCCCATAAATAAACCTACACCGATTGTCCCACCCAGCGCAATCATTCTAATTTGACGTGCACTCAGTCCCCTATGTAATTCATTATTATCCATAAAAATACCCCATCTCTATTTGGACTAAGGTGCGATACTTTTAACCTTTAGAAAATATTTATTACGTTTTCTTAGTCGACATATCCTTTACCTTATTGAAGTTATTATACTATAATTTTCAGAAAATAAAATATATTTTTTAAATTCTGTCGAAAGCGGTTTCGTCAATTTACTTAAATTTTTTTACTTTTTGCAAAAATGAATAATCTAATATTTGTGTTATTGGGTTATTTTTAGTTGAGAATCATATTACTAAATTAATATATTTAATTGATACTTTAGCAGTATGCTATACTGCTTATATAGACTTAAAGGAGTTTAACCTTATGCAGCATTTATTAAAAAAGGATATGAAGGTATCTATTATTTTTGCTATTGTGTTCTTTTTACTGAACTTTTTTAGTGAACAACAACACATGGTAAGTTTGCTTATACTACGAACGCTTTTAGCAACTTTAGTATTTTTCTTACTATACTTAATTGTATTTTCAATCTTTAATTCTGATCAACGTAAAATAAAATTTAGTATTACTTTATCTATCGCTGTTATAATCTTTTTAATTATAGGAACATTATTATCTTCTCCAAAGTTCGGTGTTTTAACAGGAATCTGTGTAGGTATTATTGCAGGATTTATATGGGAATGGATTGAAAAAAGAAAAGGAGAATAAATATATGTCAGTCACTATTGGTATAATATTAATTATTGTTTTATTATTTTTAAGTCTCATACCAAATTATAATGCAATGAAACAAGCTAAATCTCAAGGATCTAAAAGCACTAGATTTACCGTAATGGTAGGTATTGATGCGATTTTAATTGTTTTATTAGTCTTTACAATTATTCTAAAAATAATTATTTAATAAAAAAGGAACCTTAGAAAAAGGTTCCTTTTTTACTGTTATATTGGTCAGTCACTTTATAATTTGCCTTGTAACAAAAAGAAATACGCTATAAAAGCAAGTATAAGATATATCATTGATCCTAACATGAATGAACGTATACGAACTCTAAAAGGAATACGTTTATTAAATATTGGACCTAAAACAAGATTTCCTATTCCGATAATAATGGGTCCAGCTAAAAAGAAGATGATTAATTGCCACGACATGTCATTCACACATGACCCTTTTCAAAAAAACGATTTATAATTTCTTCACCATTTAAATCTTTACCAATATATGGAATAGTTGAGAAATCTTGTTTTTGAGTCATATCATTTGTATTTACTATAACATCTAATCCAGCGCGAAAAGCAGCTGTAGCACCATTTACAGAGTCTTCAATAGCTAAACAATGAGTTGGAGAATAATTAAGCTGCTGAACCGCAGTCAAATAAAGTTCTGGATCTGGTTTTACATATTCTACACTTTCTCTCCCAACAATAATATTTATATATTCACCTAAACTTAAACTCTTAAATACTGGAAAAATATCCTTTTTATAACTACTTATCGCAATTGCCATAGGAATATGACGTTGCTTCAAGTATTTCATTAATTGTTTAATCGTAGGATTAATTTCTAATTGATTACTTGTTTGATGGTGTTCTTTATAAATAATTTCTTTATTATCTTTTCCAATCGTCTGTTCCAAATATTCGTGTAAATCCTTTGCTTCTCCACCAATATTTTCACGGTAAAAATCGAGTGTAATTGGTGTTGCTTTATGACTAATTAAATGCTTATTAATAATATTAAATAAATGTTGTTCAGTATCGACAATTGTACCATCAAAATCGAATACTATTGCTTTATACATGATATTTCTCCTTTAAACTTAATATTATAGGTAAGTTTAACATATTACATTAACGTTTAGACCAATATTTGGCAAGAATAGGTCCAGAAATATTATGAACAAAACTGAATACAGCTCCTGGCACTGCTGCTAGTGGACTAAAATGTACAGTTGCCAAAGACACAGCTAAACCTGAATTTTGCATTCCAACTTCAATAGAAACGGCCTTTTTGTCTCTTCTATCAAGTTTGAATACATGCGCTAAAACATAACCTAATAAATAGCCCACTACATTATGTAAAATGACTACAATAAAAATAAGGAATCCAGTTTTAAGAATTTGTGATTTACTCCCTCCAACAACAGCCGCTAAAATCAATGAAATCGCTACTACAGAAATAATTGGTAAAATTTTAGTAGCTTCCCGAGTTACTTTTTTGGAAGCAAGTTGTAAAAGGAATCCTATGATTATTGGTAATAAAACAACTTGAATGACCGACCATAACATACTTAAAAATGATACATGTAACCACTCATGAGCAAATAAATAAATTAAAGCCGGTGTTACAAATGGTGCTAATAAAGTAGATACACTTGTAATCGCTACAGATAACGCGACATTAGCATTAGCTAGATAACTCATGACATTACTTGATGTTCCGCCAGGACAACATCCAACTAAAATCACTCCAATTGCTAACTCAGCTGGTAAATTAAATATTTTAGCAATAGTATAGGCCAAGGTAGGCATAATAGTGAATTGTAAGATCACTCCGATAATAACAGACCTCGGCTCTTTAAAAACTAATTTAAAGTCACTAGGTTTAATTGTCATTCCCATGCCTAACATCACAATTCCTAATAGCCATGGGACGAATTGACCCATCGTCGCTAGTTGAGTTGGAAATATAAAACCTATAATAGCAGCAATAAACATCCATAATAAAAATGTCTTAGTTGCAAATTCACTTACTTTACTTAACATGATGTCACCCTCTTATTTTAAATAATGAAATAAGAGTATCACAGGAGAAAAAGTAAAACAATGAATTTTCAGAATATTTAAAATATGTATGTCTTTATTTTTTCTTTTTTAAATAGAGTTACGAATATATTACAAAAATATTAAATTAAAATTCATTCAAAAGTCGTAGTGATAATCATAATAAAGAGTGATACAATCAGACTGTATATGGGAACGACGTGTTTCATTTTAAGAATGATAATGACATGAAGACTACATATTATTAAGAATTGGGAGGTTCTTGCATGTGGATAGATAAATTTGAAACTTACATTCTAAATATTGTAGGTTTGCAATCAAGATCGACTAAAAGACAATTAATGAAAATTTGCAGAAATGTTCAATTTTGCGAATCATTTCAATACAACATTATTAAATATAACAATACTCCAGCCCTTGAAATCAGCTTGCCTAAACAACAATTACCCTATTTCATTAGTTTTTTAAGTTTTTACCAAATTTCTATTTACCAAATTCTTTCTTCTAGAAATACACACATCTTATTGGATTCTGGACAATATTATTCTTCTTCTAAACGCTTTAATTTATGTATAGATGGATTACAAGATGCTTTTATTAAAGATAAAGTTATTGATATAATGACATATTTCTCTAATCAATATGATTTAACTTATACATTAAACAATAATTATGCTAGCGTATGTTGTAAACCAGAAATATTCTCGAAACTCATTCAGTTTATTGCTTGTCGAAATATTGATATTTTATCAGCCACATATAAAGCTCGCGCATTACATAATGCACGTATTTCTTAGAATAGTTAAAGGGTCGAAACAAAATGTTTCGACCCTTTTAGTATCTTATTTTTTGTCATTTTCATCAAATACTAAGTGTTCAAATGCTTCTCGTACTTGTGGTACGGTCATCCCTACAACTACTTGTACATTCTTACCACTTTTTACAAGTCCATGTGACATTTGTTGATGTGTAAAATATGCAGTATCTTCTACTTTTGATTCGTCATTAACAGTTAAGCGTAAACGTGTTGTACAATTTGTCACATCTTTAATATTTTCTTTTCCACCTAAACCTTCTAAATAATAATATGCTTTTTCTTCATATTCATTACTAGGCTCAAAACCTGAAGTGTCTGTACTATCTTCACCTTTTTTCTCTTTATAATCTTTTTTAGAAAATAGTTTCACTTCTTCTTCAGCACGACGTCCTGGTAATGGAATATCAAATTTTAAAATAAGATATCTAAATACAAAGAAGTAAATTGCTGAGAAAATTAAACCAATAATAACTTGAGCTACATAAGTCATCCAGTGATTTTGTCCAAGTGGAATCCAGTTTGTTGCAATAAAGTCAAGTAGTCCTCCACCCATATTACCAACTACTCCAAAACCATACATGATTGTATCCATTGTTGCAGCTAATAATGCATGAATAACAAATAAGAATGGTGCAATAAATAAAAATGTAAATTCTAATGGTTCTGTAATACCAACTACAACAGCAGTTAATGTAGCAGGT
Source organism: Staphylococcus sp. SUC_1.2 (assembly GCF_026222585.1). NCBI lineage: Bacteria > Bacillati > Bacillota > Bacilli > Caryophanales > Staphylococcaceae > Staphylococcus > Staphylococcus sp. SUC_1.2. The sequence continues at coordinate 47,178 of NZ_JANJPM010000016.1, forward strand.
ATCAATAATGCAGCTACTTTTTTACGATTTTCTTTAGGTGTTGTAGAATACATTGCTAAAGCAATACCAATTGCGCCAAATACTTTACCATTACCTTGAAGCATGAAACCATAATGGAATTGATCTTTTAATGGTTTGCTACTTTCGGCAAATTGATTTAAATGTCTAAACCATTCTGCTTTTAAACCATCTTTTGCTACAACTGGACCTACTTCAATTGGTGCATAAACAAAATGGTGAAGTCCAGTAGGTATTAATACACGTTCTAAGAAATGGTATAACCATACGCCTATATAACCAGAAGCAATAATGAAGTGTTGTAATGATTCAATTCCGCTTTGAATCGTTGGCCACACTACACATGTAATGGCTGCTACAGGTAACATAACAAAGAATGAAATAGTGACTACAAATGTTAAACCTTGGAAAACACCAAGCATTTCAGGTAATTTCTTACTGTAATATCTATTATGTATCCAAGTTACAATAGCTGAAATAATGATACCACCTAAAATATTAGTATCTAATGTTGGAATACCTGCAATTGCTTTTAAACCTGTAACATTTTCAACACCTTTTTGTAAGTTTGCACCAAACGTATGTGGCCATTGCGTTAAAATGGTATTGATAAATGTATTAAACATTAAGTAACCCATTAAAGCTGCTAATGCTGCGTGACCTGGTGCTTTTTTAGCAAGTGAAATTGGTAAACCTACTACAAATACAATTTCCATGTGATTAAAGATAACCCAACCACCAGATTCAATGACTGACCAAAATTTAAACCAAAATGTGTGACTGTCTGCCAAACCACCCATTATTGTTGGGTTTTTAAATAGTGTTGCAAACCCCAATATAATCCCGAAGAATGCAAACATTAATACTGGAACTATCATTGCGCTCCCAAAACGTTTTATTGCGTTCATATGCTGACCCCCAAATCTAAATATCATAGTTAATCATATGATATTGCACTTTTTTAAGCGCTTTCTTAATATCTTAATTCTATTATAGTAAACGCTTTCATATATACAATGATATTGACTCATTTTGAAATATTTTTGTATAATCAGTTTACATTTTCTATAGATGAAAAAATTTTCAATATTATAACTTGAGGTGTTTATATGTTATTAGATGAGAGAGTTAATACTAACTTTGATAAATTAAATGACAATGATCTTCATATAGCTCATTTTGTTAATACACATATAGAACAATGTAAAACTTTAAAAATACAAGAACTATCACAATATACACATGCATCAAACGCAACTATTCATCGTTTCACACGTAAATTAGGCTTTGATGGCTATAGTGATTTTAAATCTTATTTAAAATTTGAAAGTCAATCTTTACATGAAGTTCCTACCGATTCAATCAAACAATTTAAACAAGAAATTGAAACAACATTTACTTACCTAGAAAGGGTAAATTTTAACCTTATTACTGAAAAAATTGATAAAGCTACCAATGTATACTTATATGGTACTGGACGAGCTCAGAAAAATGTAGCTGAAGAAGCACAACGTATCTTATTAACTATGCATAAAAATGTAATTGTATTGCATGATGAACATGAGATTAAAATGGTACTTAACTACTCTAATGAAGATGACTTATTTTTTGTGATTTCTTTATCTGGAGAAACTCACCAATTAACTGAGATTACTAATTTACTTCAATTGCGCCAACGTTATTTTATTTCTGTTACAACCATGAAAGACAATACATTAGCACAAAAGGCAAATTATAATGTTTACGTTTCTAGCCATACATTTTATTTATACAATGATATAGATTATTCTAGCTTTATTAATTATCATATCTTTTTTGAAACGCTACTAAGAAAATATAATGAGCGAAAAGAAAACGGTGAATTACAATAAATAAAAAGACCTATTAAGTAATAACTGACTTTTACTCAATAGGTCTTTTCATTTTAATTAAAGTAACATATCATTGTCCTCTACATATTGATCTAAAACTTCATTCATTCGATCAAACATTAATTCTAAACCATGTGCAGTAGAATCATGATATTCTTTCTTTTTATGTTTATATTCTAAAGCCGTTAAACGACGTTCTTTTTCTACTATAGATTGATAGTAAAAGAACATTTGCGTACCGCCTGATTCACGCTCTTCAAATTCTACTTCAATAACATCTTGACTATCGCTTAATTCTGGCATTCCAATAGTCATTTTGATGTATTCATCGGATACTAATTCTTCATATTTACCTTGAATTACATTTTGTTTACCATTACGAGCATCTACTATTCGATATTGTCCACCTTCATGAATATCTGCATCAAATAATTTATTTGTTCGTTGGGAGGTCATAAACCATTGCTTTAATAAGTTTATATCTGTCCAAGCACTATAAACCAATTCTGGAGAATATTTAAATAAACGCTCAATATGAATCTCAACTTGTTCATTTTCTACATTATATTTTGCCACTCATCTCACCTACTTTCACTCTTAGTTATATTTTAACGCATTTATAAATACTACCAAAATTTCAACTATCAGAAATTAAAAAAAATATAAATTTAGATGATTTTAACTTGTTATATATCATTTATTTCGTCTTAAGACGTGGAAATCTAAATACAATTGCTAGAATTCCACAAATGCCTAATAAAATTGAATAAATACAATATGGCAACATACTAAAAGGAGATATTCCAGCAACACCCGCTGCTGCAATAAGTTGAGGGCTATAGGGTAACAGACCTTGAAAACATCCAGCAAAAATATCAAGAAGACTTGCTGATTTACGAGGATCTACTTCATACTCGTCGGCAATATTTTTAGCCAATGGTCCTGACATAATAATTGAAATTGTGTTATTTGCTGTAGCGATATCCGCTACACTCACAAGACTAGCGATACCAAATTCAGCACCACGTTTCGATTTCACTTTCGATTTCACAAAATTAAGCAACCATTCTACACCGCCATTATGTTGAATAAGACCAACAAGCCCGCCAATAAGTAAAGCTATAATTGCAATATCTTCCATTCCAATAATTCCTTTTGATATAGCAGTTAATAAACCTTTCCAATTGAAAGAACCATCAATAAGACCAATGATTCCAGAAAGTATAGTACCACTAATTAAAACTACGATAACATTCACACCAATGACGGCTAAAACAAGCACTAAAATATAAGGAATGACTTTCACTAAGTTATAATCATATTGCTTAGAATGATCAATATGTACACCATTTGTTAAGAAAAATAAAATGATAATTGTTAGAATTGCACCTGGTAAAACAATCCAAAAATTAACTTTAAACTTATCGCTCATTTTTGTTTTTTGAGTACGTACTGCTGCTATTGTGGTATCTGATATCATTGATAAATTATCACCAAACATCGCACCGCCTACTACTGTTCCCATCGCTAACATAGCTGAAATATCAGTTGCCTGAGAAAATCCAAATCCTACAGGTGCAAGTGCTGCAATAGTTCCAACTGAGGTTCCCATAGAGATAGAGACAAACATACAAATTATAAACAATCCTACAATAATAAAATTTTGTGGTATGAGTGATAGTCCTAAATTAACTGTAGACGTGACACCACCCATTTTTTCAGCAGTAGTTGAAAATGCACCTGCTAAGATAAAGATGAAAACCATTAGGACAATATTTGAATGCCCTGCCCCTTGAGTAAATATTTCAATCTTTTTTGAAAATTTTTCTTTTCTATTCATCATTAATGCTACAATCACAGTAATCGTTATCGCAACATTTAAAGGCATATTACTAAAATCTCCAGTAGCGATTCCTATTCCTAAAAATAATGCAATAAATAGCACAAGAGGTAGTAGTGCCCATGCATGCCCTTTATTCCCTTCTTCCATATTTAACCTACTTTCCTTAATACTAATTGAATTTATATTTAAAGGTACAAGATTCATATATCATCGTCAATACAATTACATGTAAAATTCATATTATTATGATTCTGGACGTTTAATTGTAAATGTGTCTCCGAGTTTAGAATAATTATTTCCCGCTAAACGTGCTACGGGTTTAAGCTGATTAAAATCAATTTTACTATCCTCAAAATAGACATCTTCATTTATATGATACATAACAACTTCTCCTATAATTAAATCCGCACCATCATTTTTAGTACCTAATTGAATCATTTGATCTAATTTACATTCAAAACGAATATTAGCTTCTTTCACAGCAGGCGTCTGTATAATAGATGAACTGATAAGAGTCAATGATGTGCGTTCTAATTCATTGTCTTCGTATTTTAAAGGTGCAGCCGTCTCATTGATATCTTCAATATTGAATTCATCTGTAATATGCACAACAAATTCTTTTGTTTTTTCAATATTTATAGCAGTATCTTTACGCTTACCATTACTTCTTTGTGCTGCAATTGCTATCATAGGTGGCTTATTATTCACTACATTGAAAAAGCTAAATGGTGCACCGTTTAAATTACCTTTTTCATCTTCCGATGTTACAAACGCAATAGGTCTAGGTATAACTGAACCACTTAATAATTTATAATTTTGAATATCTGATAATTGATTTGGATTAATCCCTTTCATTTTTAATTCTCCTTTATAAAATAAAAAGCGAGAGATTTCTAAAAATCTCTCGCCAGTATACTTAACGTTTAACTAAATTAGTCGATTTGAATACCACCAGTAACGCTATGAACTTGACCAGTTAAATAACTACCATCTTCTGAAGCAAATAATACATATGGTCCCACACATTCAACAGGTTGACCTGCACGGCCTAGTGGAGTAGCTTGGCCAAATTCTGGTATTGCTGATTGAGGTTGTCCACCACTGATTTGTAAAGGTGACCAAAATGGTCCTGGCGCTACACTATTCACTCTAATACCTTTATCTCCAAATTCTTCAGAAAGACTTTTTGTTAATGAAATAATTGCTGCTTTAGAAGCGGCATAATCATGTAAAATTGCAGCTGGTTTATACCCTTGTACTGAAGATGTCGTTGTAATTGAAGCACCTGGTTTTTAATATTTAGTTGCTGCTTGAGCAGTCCAAAAAATTGGATACACATTTGTTTCAAATGTTTCAGCAAATTGTTCAGTTGTAAATCCATGAATATCATCATGATACTGTTGATGACCCGCAACAAGAGTAATGTTGTCTAAGCCACCTAATTCATTATAAGCTTGTTCTACTAAATCATAGTTAAACTGCTCATTTCTCACATCTCCAGGGATAAGTACTGCTTTTCTTCCAGCTTTTTCGATGACTTCTTTAACTTCTTGTGCATCTTGTTCTTCACTTGGTAAGTAGTTAAGAACTACATCAGCGCCTTCTTTAGCATAAGCGATTGCTGCTGCACGTCCAATACCTGAATCGCCACCAGTTACCAGCATTTTATAATCTTGTAAACGACCATGACCTTCATATGATTCTTCACCACAATCTGGTTTAGGTGACATTTTATATTGATAACCTGGTGTTTCTTGTTCTTGTTTTTTATAATCAGAATCTTTAAATTTAGTTCTTGGATCTTGTGCACCCATTAAAATCATCTCCTATTTAATTACTCAACACTGGTTTACCACGTTAAGTAGTAATTAAATCATAATTCTAAAATTTTCTAATAAATATTATGATAATAATTGATAAATCAGTTCTATAAAATAATCAGGTGTTTTTTCTAAAATACGTTCATCTGGATTGTATTTTGGATGATGTAAATCATATTCGCTATTCGATCCAATAAATGCAAACACACCTGGATGATGCTCTAATAAACCAGAAAAATCTTCTCCAATTGTATATGGATGTTCTAAATCAATTACTGTGTATCCTACTTTTTTTGCCGCTTCTTTAGCATGTTTTGTAAGCTCTACGTCATTAATAACTGCGCCTGGTAAACGTGTATAAATTAATTCAATCTCTATATTAAATAATTGTTCTAATCCTTTAGCAATATCATGCATACGTTGTTCAATATAATCTTGTACTTCAGGTTTGAATGAACGTACCGTACCTTGAACATAAGCATTATCTGCAATAACATTCCAAGTATTACCTGAAGACACTTCTCCTATTGTAATGACAGCACTATCAAAGGCAGATAAATTACGACTAATAATTGTTTGCAAACTTGTAATTAATTGCCCTAACGCCATTACAGGGTCATTGCCTTGCTCTGGCTTGGCAGCATGAGCTCCCTTGCCATGAATTTTAAATTCAAAACGATCTACAGCAGACGTAATAGGACCAGATTTAATTGCAAATTCTCCAATATCTAATGTTGGATAATTGTGAAATCCAACAATCGCTTGTACATCATCTAATGCATTGGTTTTAGCCATGACTTTAGCACCATACCCAAGCTCTTCAGCGGGTTGAAATAAAAACCTTACTCTTCCATTTAATTGTTCTTCTTCTTCTTTTAACTTGGTAGCAATAGCTAAGATACTAGCCATGTGAATATCATGTCCACAAGCATGCATCACTCCATCATTAGTAGAAGTAAAGTCTTGACTAACTTGCTCCTGAATAGGTAACGCATCAATATCAGTACGAACAGCAATACATTTTTCTCCTTGTCCTATTTCTGCTACTAGGCCCGTTTCCATTGGAATGTCAATCATTTTAATATTGTATGAAGTTAATATATCTTTTATACGTTGCGTCGTTTTATATTCGTATTTTGATAACTCAGGATATTGATGAAACATGCGTCTCCATTTTACAACGTCGTTAAAACTTGTCATCAATGTCACTTCCCTTTCTCTAAGTCCAATAAAATGTTGTATAGTCTATAGTATCATAATTATCAAACTTTTCTTATAACTAAATAAGAGTAGATATCCATTACTTAGAATGGTGGACTACTCTTATCTAAAAGTTCATTTCAATTTTTAAAATAACTACTCTATAAAATGGTGAATAAAATTCGCTGCAAGTTGAGCAGTACGATGATCAATATCATAATTTGGATTGACTTCAGCAATACTAATAGAAGATGTCTTTCCACTTAATATAACGCGTTTACCTATATTAAATACAGAATGAGGATTCAATCCGAGGACAGTAGGTTCACTTACTCCAGGTGCAAATGCACTATCGATGGCGTCCATACTAATTGTAAACATAATCGTTTCATGCTGATGAATAAAACGTTCAATCTTATCTTTAATGGTTGGAGACAAATCATTTAAAATTTCATCTGCATATACATAGATAATTCCTTTTTCTTCAGCATATTCATATAGAGAACGTGTATTTCTACCTTGAGATAAGCCTAAAACTAAGTAATCAACATTATCATCTTTTTCTAAAATTTGTCTGAACATTGTACCAGAATTAGATTGTACATCAGCACGCGTCTCAAAATGTGAATCGATATTAATAATGCCAATAGAAGCATCAGGATAAGTGTGTCTCGTTGCTAGGTATTGTGCGTATGCGATATCATGTCCTCCACCAATAAAAAAAGATTGGTGATGCTGTTGAATAACTCGAGCAGCCAAATGTCCCATTTCTTCTTGAACTTCACTTAGAGAACCTTTTGTATATTCTACATTTCCATAATCAACAAGAGATTCACATTCACTTAAATCAGGTAATTGGGCAAACGCTTTTTTTATTTCGTCTGGTCCTTTTTTAGCACCAATTCTTCCTTCATTCAGTTCAATCCCTTTATCAACGGCATAGCCTAACAAACCTACACCAACTTTATCAAAACGATTTTCTATTTTTTCTAAATTAGCAAATGTGACGGTCTGAAAATGCTTAAACTGCTTAGGATCATTTTGACTATCTACTCTTCCTTTCCATAGTTTTGGATTGCTTTCACTGTACATAATATTAGATGCCTCCTAATTATTTAAGGTTATCTTAATCATATAACATATTTTATACAATCAATACCCATTTTTATTAAATTATTTACCCTTTAATTTATGATTCAGACATTAAATATTAGTTTCAAAAATTTAAAAATAATTCAATACTATTACATTTTAATGATATTTAAAATGGACAATTTATTTATCCCCTTGTAATATGTATAATATTAAGAAAAGAATATATATGGTTACCCTAATGGAGGTTACATACATGAAGACGAAACGTATTTCAGGATTTCAATGGACTTTAACAATTTTTGTATTTTTCGTTGTTACAATGGCATTGTCTTTAATCCTGCGAGACTTTCAAGCATCTATTGGTATTAAACGTTTTGTGTTTAGTATTAATAATTTAGCGCCATTTATTGCTGCAATAATTTGTATTATTGCATTTAAAAATAAGCGTACTCAACTAGCTGGTTTGAATTTCTCTATTGATATTAGAGTTATTGAACGTATAATACTTGCGTTAATTTTGCCGCTCATTATTTTTATTATTGGAATGATGAGTTTCAATAGATTTGCTGATAGTTTTATTTTATTACAAGCCAATGATTTATCAGTATCTGTATTTACAATTATGATTGGTCATATTTTCATGGCTTTCTTTGCTGAATTTGGATTCCGTTCATATTTACAAAATATTGTTGAAAGTAAAGTCAATACATTTTTTGCTTCAATCATTGTAGGTTTAATGTATTCTATTTGGACTATTAACACGACATATGGAATGCAATATGCAGGTTATCACTTCTTATATACATTTATGTTTTCAATGATTGTCGGTGAATTAATTAGAGCAACTAAAGGTCGTACGATTTATATTGCAATGTTATTCCATGCTGCAATGACATTTGCTCAAGTATTCTTATTTAGCGAAGAAACTGGCGACTTATTCTCTATGAAAGTCATTGCTTTAAGTACTACAATTGTTGGTATTATTTTCATTCTTTTAAGTTTAGTCATTCGCTTTATCTTATATAAAACAACAAACCAATCATTAGATGAAGTAGAACCTAATAATTATTTAGACCATGTAAATGATGACACAGATGATTCAAATAAGATATCTAATAGTGAATTGGATAAAAAAGAAACGTCACATCAATCGTTACAAGAAAATAATGTGACTCATACACAGACTAATGAATCTGAAGTCCAAGACGGTGATCATCATTTAAAATCATCTTCTAAATATACAGAAGATAGACGCTCATCTGTAGTGGATAATGTAAAAGAAGAAATCAATGATATCCATAAATCTAATAAATAAAAAGAAA
>NZ_JANJPM010000017.1:0-54826 GCF_026222585.1 Staphylococcus sp. SUC_1.2
ACAAAAACAAATGGTACAACTACAATCAATGCAATCCAACCAGAAGTAATCAAAAAATCAGAAGCAAGACAAGCAATTGATGATGTTGCAAGAGCTAAAAAAGAAGCGATTGATCAAACACCAGATGCGACAACAGAAGAAAAAGAGGCAGCCAAAGCGAAGGTAGACCAAGCGGTAACGGAAGCCAAAGCTCATATCAATGAAGCAATAAATAATTCAGGTGTGGATGAAGCAAAAACAAATGGTACGAATACAATCAATGCAATCCAACCAGATGTGCTTAAAAAATCAGAAGCAAGACAAGCAATTGATAATGAAGTTATTAATAAGAAGACAGAGATCGACAATAATGTTGATGCAACTATAGAAGAAAAAGAAGCCGCAAAATCAAAAGTAGACGAAGCTGCAGTAGAAGCAAAAAATAATATTAATCATACAGAAATAAATCAAGCTGTTGATCAAGCAAAAGAAGATGGTGTTACAACAGTTAGTCATATTCAACCAAATATAGTTAAGAAAATAGCAGCAAAGACTGCAATCGATGAAGTAGCTAGAATTAAAAAAGAAGCGATTGATCAAACACCGGGTGCAACAACAGAAGAAAAAGAAGCAGCGAAATCAAAAGTAGACGAAGCTGCGACAGAAGCAAGAAATAATATTAATCGTGCTTTGTCTAACAATGATGTAGATCAAGTAGTACATAATAGTACGGCATCAATAAATAATATCCAACCAGATATAGTTAAAAAAGAACAAGCAAAACGAGGTATAGATACTCAAGCAAAAATCAAAAAAGCCATCATTGATCAAACATCTGATGCAACGACAGAAGAAAAAGAAGCAGCGAAATCAAAAGTTGATGAAGAGGTAACAAAAGCAAAACATAGTATTGATCAAGCAGTAACAAATAGTGATGTAGATCAAGCAAAAGATAGAGGAACTGTTGCTATAAATAACATTCAGCCAGAAGTTGTAAAAAAAGAGACAGCTAAGACTTCTATTGATCAAATTGCATTAACTAGAAAAAACATCATTGATCAAACACCTGATGCAACTGAAGAAGAAAAAGAAGCAGCGAAATCAAAAGTTGATGAAGAGGTAACAAAAGCAAAACGTAACATTAATCAAGCAGTTACAAATAATGATGTGAATCAAGTTGAGCATAATAGCACAATAGCAATTAATAATATTCAACCCAATATTATAAAAAAAATTGCAGCTAAAACGTTAATTGATCAAGTAGCAAGAGCTAAAAAAAATAATATTGATCAAACATCAAATGCGACAATAGAAGAAAAAGAAGCAGCAAAACAAAAAGTTGACGAAGAAGTTACAAAAGCAAAACATAGTATTGATCAAGCCATAACAAATAGTGATGTAGATCAAGCAAAAGATAGAGGAACTGTTGCTATAAATAACATTCAGCCAGAAGTTGTAAAAAAAGAGACAGCTAAGAATGCTATTGATCAAATTGCATTAACTAGGAAAGCCATCATTGATCAAACACCTGATGCAACTGAAGAAGAAAAAGAAGCAGCGAAATCAAAAGTTGACGAAGAAGTCATAAAAGCAAAACATGGAATTGATCAAGCAAGAACAAATAATGACGTAGATCAAGTTGAACAAAATAGCACTACAGTGATAAATAATATTCAGCCGACAGTAGTTAAAAAATCAGAAGCAAGACAAGCAATTGATGATTTAGCTAAACTTAAAAAAGCAACTATTGATTTAACGCAAGAAGCAACTGAAGAAGAAAAAGAAGCAGCGAAAAGTAAAGTGGATCAAGCGTTAACAGAAGCTAAAACTCATATCAACGAAGCAGAAAATGATGATGGAGTTGATAACGCGAAAACAAAAGGGATAAATGTTATTAATACAATCCAACTTGAAATTATAAAAAAAGTAGAGGCAAAACATGAAATTGACCAATCTGCAATTGCTAAGAAAAAAATTATAGATCAAACACCAGATGCAACTGAAGAAGAAAAAGAAGTAGCAAAACAAAAAGTAGATGAAGAAGCTACAAAATCAAAAGATAATATTGATCAAGCTACAACAAATGATGCAGTGGATCAAGCAAAAACAACAGGAAATACAGAGATCAATAATATTCAACCAGAAGTGGTTAAAAAATCAGAAGCAAGACAAGCAATTGATGAAGTAGCAAAAGTAAAAAAAGAAAAAATTAATCAAATGCTAGATGCAACTGAAGAAGAAAAAGAAGTAGCAAAACAAAAAGTTGATGAAGAAGTTATAAAAGCGAAAAATACTATAAATCAAGCTACAACAAATGACGGTGTGAATAATGCTAAAACAACTGGTAAAAATACTATTGAAAATATACAACCAGAAGTAGTTAAAAAAGCTGAAGCAAGAAAAGCGATAGATGAAGCAGCAACTCTTAGAAAAAATCTAATTGATCAAGATAATTCGACAACAAAAGAAGAAAAAGACATAGCTAAACAAAAAATTGATGATGAGGTTAATAAAGCTAAAAGAAATGTTGATCAATCAATAAATAATTCCAATGTAGATCATGCACAAATTAATGGTATAAGTGCAATAAATAACATTAATGCGGTAGCTTTGAAAAAAACACAAGCCAAAAAATCTATAGATGATGAAGTAACAGCAAAAAAAGCAGAAATTGATAGTAATCATGAAGCAACGAATGAAGAAAAAGAAATGACAAAACGTAAAGTAGATGAAGCAGCAACAAAAGCGAAACATAATGTTGATCAATCTACAACGAATGATACAGTAGATCAATCAACTCAAATTGGAATTTCAAATATATCTAATATTCAACCAGAGACAATACAAAAATCCTTAGCTAGACAAGCGATAGATGATGAAGCAACAATTAAAAAAGCAGAAATTGATAATAATCACAATGCAACAAAAGAAGAAAAGGATGTGGCTAGACAAAAAGTAGATGAAGAAGTTATAAAAGCAAAGAATAATATTGCTCAATCTACGACTAATTCTGATGTTGAAATAGCCAAAGAAAGTGGTAAACATGCTATTGATGAAATTCAACCAGAAATAGTTAAAAAATCTGTAGCTAAACAAACTATCGACGAATTAGCTAAACAAAAGAAAGCAGAAATTGATCAAACACCAAACGCAACAAAAGAAGAAAAGGATGCAGCAAAACAAAAAGTAGAAGAGGCAGTAATGAGAGCTAAAAAACTGCTCGAAGGTGCCAATACTAACTCAGATGTCGATCAGACTACAGAGCAAGGTAAACAATCAATTAATAGTATTCAAGTTGAAGTTATTAAAAAAGCAGATGCTTTATCTAAATTAGAAGTGGAATTACAAAAATTAAAAGATAAAGTATCATCTGATCAAACATTTACAATAGATGAAAAACTATTCATAAAACAAAAACTTGATGAATCATATAAAAAAGCAGAAGAAAAAGTAAACCAAGCTCAAACTAATAAACAAGTTGATAATATAAAAATACATTATCTTCAAGAATTTAATAAAATAGTTCTAATCGACAAAGTAAAATTGAAAGCTAAAGCCCAAATTTTTGATGTAGCAAATAAACGTAAAGCGTATATTAAAGGATTAACAAATATATCAGAATATAATAGAAATAAAGCTTATAAACAAATTGATGTTTATGTTATGAAAGCCTTAAATAAATTAGTTGAAAATGTGACTACTAATGATATTAATGAATTAACGAGAGTGACTATTAATGAGATTGAACATGTGAATGTTAAGCAATTTGAAAATAACTTTGGATTGGTTAATGACAACAAAGTTACATTTAATAATTTTAATAATAAATTTAATGTGAATAATAATCATTCAAAATTAAATACTCTACCTTATACAGGTGAAAATGAAAACTCATTATTATCTTTAGCTGAGTTCACATTATTAAGTGGTCTGCTATTATTATTAAAACGAAGAAAAAAAGAAGATAAATAATAAAAAATAAATTCAGTTATCTTCGTATTCAAAATATGAAATAAAAAACACTCCAAAAGTTATAATTTTACTTAACTTTTGAAGTGTTTTTTATTTTTAAGTATATATAAATTGTCTAGCTTCGTTTCCAGCGACGTGGCCGGTAACTAAAGCACTTGTAATATTGTAGCCGCCTGTATACCCATGAATGTCTAATACTTCTCCACATAAAAATAAACCAGGTTGAATTTTTGACATCATTGTTTTAGGCCATATTTCTTTAAGAGAAACGCCACCACCCGTAACAAATGCTCTTTCAATTGAAAGGGTACCATTAACAGTGAAAATGAATTGTTTGAAATGTTCTGCGAGGTGAGTCAACTGTTGATTTGAAAGATGATGAAATGTTGTATTTTCATTAATATTAGCCTGTTCTAGCATAAACAATAAATATCTTTCTTCTATTAAACCACGCAGTGCATTTTTTATATATTTGTCTGGTTCTTCGCTTAAGATTTTCTTTATTTTATTTTCTAAATCTTGTAAAGAAATCTCTGGAAATACATCTAATTGTAATTGTATGTCTTGTTTTTTCTGATTTTTTTGTTCTTTATAAACGAATTGGCTACAACGTAATGCAGCTGGTCCACTTACACCAAAGTGTGTAAAAATCATATCCATTTGATGACTAATACGTTTTTTACCATTTTTCTTTAAAACTGATAATTCTACATTTTTTAAACTTAAGCCTTTAAGTGTTTTATTTTTAATAAAAGATTCACTAGATGTAATAGGAACTTCAGTAGGGAATAATTCAGTAATAGTGTGGCCTAGATTTTTAGCAAATCTGTAGCCATCACCTGTGGATCCAGTTTGGGGGACGCTTGTTCCACCAGTCGCAATAATAACTGTTTTTGATTCAAATTCGCCATCTTGTGTTTTTACTATAAAAGATTGATCATTTTTAGAAATGTCATTAACAACAGTTTCTTCTTTAATTTCAACGTTGTTATTCTTAATTGTATTAACTAAAGTATCAACAATATCTTGTGATTTGTTTGAAACTGGAAACATTCTTCCATGATCTTCTTCTTTTAATTTTATACCACGACTTTCAAAAAATTCTATTATGGATTCGTTATCAAATTTTGAAAATGGACTATATAAAAATTTACCGTTTCCGGGTATATTTTTGATGATTTCTTCATAAGGTAGACGATTAGTCACATTACATCTACCACCACCAGAAATTTTTAATTTTCTTCCAAGACCTTTTTTCTTTTCGATTAATAGAACCTTACTACTATTTTCACTCGCAGCAACTGCTGCCATTAATCCGCTTGGTCCACCGCCAATGATTATTGTTTGATACATATATTAACCTCCGTTATCATACATTTATATTCTACATAAATACTTATTATTTTGCGAACCGAAGTAGAATTTTGCGTTAAAAAGTGTATTAAATACATAAATAAAAAACTTACAATATTTTTATTTAATAATAGTGAGAATAATTGACAAAAAAAACTTAAAAAGAAACGAGAAACAATAAGTATTTTGTGATATATTTTATAGTAATGCAAGTCCTTAGTTTAGACAGATGTATAACGACATAGTTTGATTAAATTAAAGATAGGAAGATTGAATATGAGTGAAAATAAGGAAATGGTGCGCGGAACCTTTTTAATAACATTTAGTATTTTAATTACTAAAATTCTAGGTGTTTTATTTGTAATTCCTTTTTATGCGATTATGGGTGCAAATGCGGAGGAAAAGTTAGCGCCATTTAACTATGCTTATGTTCCTTATAATATTGCTATTGCTGTCGCGACAGCTGGAGTGCCTTTAGCAGCTTCAAAATTTGTAGCAAAGTATAATGCAATAGGAGCATATAGAGTTGGACAGAAACTCTATAAATCGAGTTTTATCGTAATGTCGATATCAGGTATTATAGGATTTTTAATATTGTTTTATTTAGCACCTGATATTGCAGTTATTACTTTAGGTCAAAAAGAAGGAAAAGGTGGATGGACAGTACCAGAGATTACTTGGATTATTCGTATCATCAGTATAGTAGTGGTTTTTATCCCACTATTAGCAACATGGAGAGGGGTATTCCAAGGTTATCAATCGATGGGTCCAACTGCTGTATCTGAAGTTACTGAACAATTAGCCAGAATTATATTTATATTAATAGGTAGTTATTTAGTTTTAAATGTTTTTCATGGTACATATCTACAAGCTAATGGTGTAGCTACATTCGCAGCCGCTGTGGGAGCAATTGCAGGTTTATTTACTCTTTGGTATTACTGGAAAAAACGTAAACCTCACATTCAAAAAATGGTAGAGTCTGATCGTACAGGATTAGACATTTCTTATGGAAGAATGTATAAAGAAATTATTGCATACAGTATTCCGTTTGTAATTGTTAGTTTAAACTTTCCATTATTTAACCTTGTTGATCAATTTACACATAACAATGCACTAGATGCAGCAGGATTCCATGCAAATAAAGATTATTTCTTTACGATATTAAACTTTACAACCAATAAAATTGTAATGATTCCAACATCACTTGCAGCAGGTTTTGCGGTAAGTTTAATACCATATATTACTAAAACATATGCAGAAGGTCGTTTAACTGAAATGCATCGTCAAATTAAAACATCAATCGGTGTATTAATGTATATTACAGTTCCAGCAAGTTTAGGGATAATGGCACTGGCTGCACCTTTATATACAGTTTTCTATCAATATAATCCAGATGGAAACAAAATGTTATTTATCTATGCCCCTGTAGCAATATTAATTTCTTTACTTAGTGTTACTGCTTCGATGTTACAAGGTATAGACAAACAAAAATTGACAGTGTTTGTCATTTTAGGAGCCGTTGTATTAAAGTTAGCACTTAATATTCCATTAATTATGACTTTCCATACTGCAGGAGCAATTTTAAGTACTGCTATTGCATTGAGTTTTGCGATTACAGCAAATTTCTTTATTTTAAAAATATATGCGAAATATGAATTTACAGAAACATTTGTGCAAGTAGCGAAAATTTTTATTTATAGTTTAATCATGATGATTAGTGTAGAAATTGTTTACTTAATTTTAGGTCATTTTGTCCCTGTAGAACGTAAATTTGGAGCAATGATTATATTATTTGTTGGGGTTATTATCGGTGCATTAGTGTATGGCGGTATCACAATTAAAAATCGATTAGCTGATCAATTTCTTGGTGAATTACCAGCAAAGATTAGACGTAAAGTTGGATTCTTAAGATGAGGTTAGATAAATTTTTATCGAATATGGGAGTTGGCACGCGTACTGAGGTAAAGCAGCTTTTAAAGAAAAATAGTGTCAAAGTTAATGATAAAGTGGAAAAATCGCCTAAATCCCAAGTGAATCCTGAGCAAGATGAAATTACTGTAGATGGCAAAATAATAGAGTATATTAATCATGTTTATATTATGTTAAATAAGCCCAAAGGATATGTTTCTGCTACTTATGATGATATAAATCAAACAGTGATAGATCTTATTGATGATTACCGTCATCTTGATATATTTCCAGTAGGCAGACTAGATAAAGATACTGAAGGTTTATTACTTATTACTAATGATGGACAATTTAACCATAATTTAATGAGTCCATCTAAACATGTGTCTAAAACGTATAAAGTAACCTCTAAATATCCTATTAAAAACGAAGATATTATTGCTTTTAAAAATGGAATTGAACTATCAGATGGCAAAGTAAAACCAGCACAACTTGAAAAACTAGATCATAAATTATCTTTAGTTACTATTTATGAAGGAAAGTATCATCAAGTGAAAAGAATGTTTCATTCAATTGATAATGAGGTATTAGAATTAAAACGTCTTAAAATTTCTAATTTGACGTTAGATGAAAACTTAAAATCTGGAGAGTATCGTTTACTAACTTCAGAAGAATTAAAACTTTTATAGTAATAAAAGAGAAAAGGGGTAATATGATGGCTAAAAGTGCAGGTTTATTAAGAATTGTGGCAGGAATTGGTGCTGCAGCGGCTGCAGTAGCATTATCACGTGAAAGTAGCAGAAATAAATTAAAAGCTGAGTATAATAAATATAAAGAAAATCCAGAAGGCTATAAACAAAATGCGAAAGGGCTAGTTAATGATATTAGCTCAAAAGCAAATGAAACAATTCAAAACGTAAAGAATGACCCACAAGGTTATGCAAATCGTTTAAAAAATGATCCTAAATCTTTATTACAAGATGAAAAATCTAAATTCACTAATGTGAATACTAAAAAAAATGATACACATGAATTAGCAGAAGGTAAATTTGATGATGAAGGTGGCGCAACTGTTAATAATAATTTAAGAGTAGTCACTGAAGAAGATTTGAAAAACAATCATAATGCCTTAGACGATAGACATTAAACTTAAATTTTAAAGAAGTGAGAAAATTTTTTCTCACTTCTTTTTTTATATGTACTATGAAATTTTCTGACATCTTGTTGTCATTTAATACTAGATTTATGTAAAATAATAGGTATATCTATTGAAAAGGAAGTTGATCTCTAATGTGGAAAGAAAAAGTACAAGAATATGAAAGTCAAATTATTGAAGATTTAAATGGATTACTTTCAATCAAGAGTGTGAGAGATGATAGTCAAGCTTCAGAGGAAGCACCAGTTGGTCCTGGACCTCGTGAAGCTCTTGATTATATGTATAAAATCGCTCAAAGAGATGGTTTTTCTACCCATGATGTTGATCATATTGCTGGAAGAATTGAAGCAGGTCAAGGTGAAGATGTATTGGGAATTTTATGTCATGTAGATGTCGTTCCTGCTGGAGACGGTTGGGATTCTGATCCATTTAAACCTGTTGTAACAGATGATGCTATTGTGGCAAGAGGTACACTTGATGATAAAGGTCCAACTATCGCAGCTTACTATGCAGTTAAAATTTTAAATGAAATGAATGTAGATTGGAAAAAACGTATTCATATTATTATTGGTACAGATGAAGAATCTGACTGGAAATGTACAGAAAGATATTTCAAAACAGAAGAAATGCCTGCTTTAGGTTTTGCACCAGATGCTGAATTCCCTGCTATTCATGGTGAAAAAGGAATTACAACATTTGATTTAGTCCAAAATGTAAGCTCACATCATACTGATCATTCAGAAGCAAAACTTCTTTCATTTAAATCTGGTCAACGTTATAACATGGTTCCTGATCATGCTAAAGCACATATTTTGGTTGAAAAAAATATGACAGACGTAGTTCAACATTTCGAACATTATCTAGACCAACGTCAACTAGAAGGTGAAGCGGTTGTAGATAATGGTGAATTGATATTAACTGTTGAAGGGAAAGCCGTCCATGGTATGGATCCTTCACTTGGTGTGAATGCTGGTTTATATCTTATTGACTTCCTATCAACTTTGAATCTTAATCAAGCTGCAAAAGAATTCGCTGAATTTAGTAATCGTTATTTACATGAATCTCATTTTGGTGAAAAAATGGGTATGAAGTTCCATACTGATGTTATGGGAGACGTGACAGCAAACGTAGGTATCATTACGTATGATAAAGAAAAAGGTGGCAAATTTGGTATCAATTTACGTTATCCTAAAGGCTTCGAATTTGAAACTGCTTTAGAACGTTTTAAAAATGAAATCAAATCTCAAGGGTTTGAAATAGAATTAGGTAAAGTTCAACAACCTCATTTCGTAGATAAAAATGATCCATTTGTACAAAAACTTGTCACTGCTTATAGAAATCAAACAGGTGATATGACAGAACCTTATACAATTGGTGGAGGCACTTATGCACGTAATTTAGACAAAGGTGTTGCATTTGGAGCTATGTTTGAAGATTCAGAGGATTTAATGCATCAAAAGAATGAATATATTACTAAAAAACAATTATTCAACGCAACAAGTATCTATTTAGAAGCAATTTATTCACTATGTGTGGAGGGATAAATAATGACAAAAGTATTTATTAACGGAGAATTTTTAAATCAAGAAGACGCAAAAGTGTCTTATGAAGACCGAGGTTATGTATTTGGAGATGGTATATATGAATATATTCGTGCATACAACGGTAAATTATTTACAGTAACTGAACACTTTGAAAGGTTCCTTAGAAGTGCGAGTGAAATTCAAATCGATTTAGGCTATACTGTCGAGGAGCTAACAGATATTGTAAGACAACTTTTAAAAATCAATGACATTCAAAATGGTGGAATTTATATTCAAGCGACAAGAGGTGTAGCACCAAGAAACCATTCTTTCCCAACTCCAGAAGTTAAACCTGCTATTATGGCATTTGCTAAAAGTTATGATCGTCCATACGACGACTTTGAAAATGGCATTAATGCTGTAACAGTTGAAGATATTAGATGGTTACGTTGTGACATTAAAAGTTTAAATTTATTAGGAAATGTTCTTGCTAAAGAATATGCAGTTAAATATAATGCAACAGAAGCCATTCAACATAGAGATGAAACTGTTACTGAAGGTGCGTCAAGTAATGTGTATGCGATTAAAGATGGCGAAATCTATACACATCCCGTTAATAATTACATTTTAAATGGTATTACTCGAAAAGTAATTAAATGGGTTGCTGAAGATGACAACATACCATTTAATGAAGAAACATTTACAGTTGATTTCTTAAAAAATGCAGATGAAGTCATTGTGTCTAGTACTTCTGCTGAAGTAACACCTGTCGTTAAGATTGATGGCGAAATTGTAAATGATGGTAAAGTAGGTCCAATTACTAAAAAATTACAAGAAGGATTCGAAAAGTATATTGAATCAAAAAGTATCAATTAACTTTAAATTTCTTCAACGATGATGTATATGATATGTTATAATATTTATAAAGCATTCGGGATTTTAGCTTTTTCATACTAGTAAAATGTATCATTTTGTTTCTCATTTTCAGTTGAAAAATTAAGCTAAAAATTATAAAATCATCATTGAGTGATTAAAGAGATAACGTAAAAAATTTAAATGATTTGAAGACATTTAAATAATAATTTTATCAATATAACAAAAACAAAGTTAGAAATATAATCGTTAGATAAAAAGCGATGATTAAATTAGATATATGGCTCTTGAAAAACTATATTTCTCGAGCCATTTTCTAGTTGAAAGTGAGGTGAACGAGTTGGAGCAGTTTTATCAATTAGGGTGGACGCTTGATTCTGCAGGTGGAGCATCTGGAGAAGCGTATATGGCTGAACAAGATGGACAAAAATTATTTCTTAAGCGTAACTCAAATCCATTTATTGCAGCTTTATCTGCAGAAGGTATTGTGCCTAAGTTAGTTTGGACAAAACGTATTGAAACAGGCGAAGTGGTAACAGCACAACATTGGAAAAATGGTAGAGAACTTACACCATCTGAAATGTCTCAAAGAAGAGTTGCTGAACTTCTCAAAAAAATACATGGTTCAAAACCACTACTTAATATGTTAAAACGTATGGAAATGGAGCCTATTACCCCAAATATTATGTTAAAGAAAATTAATGCTTCTTTATCTAGAGACGTATTAACCCATCATATTATTCGAAAAGCATTAACTTACTTGGAAGATCATATTCCTAATTTAGATTCACGTTTCTTTACAGTAGTTCATGGTGATGTTAATCATAATAACTGGTTACTTTCTGATCGTGATGAGTTATTTTTAGTAGATTGGGAAGGTGCAATGATTGCTGATCCAGCCATCGATATTGGTATGCTGCTATACAACTACGTTCCAAAACAACAATGGTCTAACTGGTTTAATACTTATGGTGTTAAAGAAAGTATGGACTTAAATAAACGTATGAAATGGTATACTGTGATTCAATCAATCGGCATGATTCAATGGTATGAAGAACAAAAAAGATTTAAAGATATGAACACATGGCTCAAATTTTTAAATGAGGTAATGAATAGTAATTTATTTATTTAAGGAGATTTAATACATGAGAGTCCGTTATAAACCATGGGCAGAAGATTATTTGAAAGAACATCCTGACCTAGTAGATATGGATGGTTCACATGCTGGCAAAATGAGTGATTGGTTTGATAAGAAACAGCCAATCTATATTGAAATCGGTTCAGGAATGGGGCAATTTATAACTACACTTGCAGAGCAACATCCTGAAATTAATTTTGTTTCTTTAGAACGTGAAAAAAGCGTTATGTATAAAGTGCTTGATAAAGTAAAGGATAAAGGACTCACAAATTTAAAAATGATTTGCAATGATGCAATTGAACTAAATGAGTACTTTAAAGAGAATGAAGTATCTAGAATTTATTTAAATTTCTCGGATCCTTGGCCAAAAAAAAGACATGCAAAACGTCGTTTAACGTATCGCACTTTTTTAGCTCTATATGAACAAATTCTTAAAGAAGATGGAGAAATACACTTTAAAACAGATAATAGAGGTTTATTTGCTTATAGTCTTGAAAGCATGTCACAATATGGAATGTATTTTACAAAGTTAAATTTAAATCTTCATGATGAAGATGATGAAGATAATATATTAACTGAATATGAGAAAAAATTTTCTGATAAAGGTTCCCGTATTTATAGAATGGAAGCCAAATTTCATAAAAATTAATAAATAATATATTAAATCCAACACACGAGCGTAAGAAGCAAATACATTCTTACGCTCGTGTGTTGTTTTATCATTTATTGCTCTTTATGATAAATATAAGTACATATGATAAACATCCATGCAATATATAAGAGAAAAAGAAAAAATTTAGTCCATATTTCATCTAAAAGGATTATTGATTTTTGTATTATCATAGTAATCGTTACTTTACTGTTAAGTTCGAAAATGATAAAAAATTAATAAAAACATCAAACAAATATAATTTAAAATATGAATATGAAGTAAAAAAAGTATTAAAATGTTTTTTAAATATCAAAAAAGTAATATTAATTTTCTTCAATAGTAAGTATTTCACCTGTGTGTGCATCAGCATAGAAAGTATACTCTATATCACGGTTGTTTTTATTTTGAGTAATACCACCTTGATAAACAAGACGATTTAAATATTGCTCTTTATTTTGTAAAGGTTCATGAAGAATGTAAGAACCTTTAATATCCATAAAATATGATTTTACTTCCTCTAATATTCTATCCGGATTTTTTACTTTTTTGTTTTTCAATGTACGATAGAGTATAAAAGCCGTAGATGCTCCTATAGTTATTACGATGGGAATGGAGATATATTTTATAGTCTGACAAGTCATAATTATCGAATCTAACCTTTCTATTAATAGTTCTTATTATTAGTTTACCATAATCAAAATGATATAATACATTTAAGGAGCGTGTTTATGTAATGGAAAACGATAAAACTTTATTTCGTATAAAAACATTAACAGAATTACATGGAGCACCAGGCTTTGAAGAAGAAGTACGTGACTACATGAAACAAGAAATGACACCATTTGTAGATGAAGTGATAACAACTCATATGGGAAGTATTTTTGGTGTAAAAAAATCAAAAAAACAAAATGCAAAGCGTGTGATGATAGCGGCTCATATGGACGAAATTGGCTTTATGATTACGAACATCACTCAAAATGGCATGTTACAGTTTACTAATTTAGGCGGCGTATCTAATGATATATGGCAAGGACAACGACTGCAGGTTAAAAATAGAAAAGGTGAAAAAATTGTAGGTGTAGTTTCGAATATACCAAAACATTTTAGAACAGGTAATGAAGCGGTTCCTGAGATTAAAGATTTAATGTTAGATATAGGAGCAGAAAGTGATAAAGAAGTTCGATCACGTGGAATAGAAATAGGGGACACAATTGTTCCTTTTACACCATTCACTCAATTATCTGAACATCGATATAGTGCTAAGGCATGGGATAATCGTTACGGTTGTGTCTTAGCAATTGAAATATTAGAATTACTCAAAGATGTAGAATTAGATGTAGATTTATATGTGGGTGCAAATGTTCAAGAAGAAGTTGGATTAAGAGGTGCAAAAGCATCAACTGAATTAATACAGCCAGACATAGCATTCGTTGTAGATTGTTCTCCTGCAAATGATATTAAAGGTAAACAGCAATTATCTGGTCAATTAGGTGAAGGAACATTAATTCGAATTAAAGATGGTACAATGATTCTCTCTCCACGTTTCAGAGACTATCTACTGGAGTTAGTTGATACATTTGATATTCGTTCACAATACTATATTTCACCAGGTGGTACAGATGGGGGAGAAATCCATAAAGCAAATAAAGGTGTACCTACAGCAGTTATAGGCGTATGTGCAAGATATATTCATAGTACAGATGCGGTATTTGATATTAGAGACTATTATGCCGCGCGTGAATTATTAAAACAAGCTGTGAGTCACTTAACAAATGAAAACATTTTAACATTACAATTTCAAAGTGAGGAGAAATAATATGATTACATTAGAAACTGAAAAACAATTTGAAGAATTAAAAAATGAACAAACGGTATTTGAATTTACAGCTGGATGGTGTCCAGATTGTAAAGTGATTGAACCAGATTTACCGAAATTAGAAAAAAAATACTCTAATTTTAAATTTGTATCAGTAGATCGAGATAAATTTATAGATTTAGCAATTGAAAATGATATCATGGGTATTCCAAGTTTTCTCGTATATAAAAATGGTGAATTAATGGGAAGTTATATTGGAAAAGAACGAAAATCAATCGAACAAATAGATTCATTTTTAAGTCAATATGTGTAAATGAGTAATTAGGACTTAAACTTCTTATTTATATGAAAGAATAGCCTAATTTTTCTGTAACTGGAGCTCTTTTTATTGTAAAATATTGTAAGGTGCGAAAATAGGAGTGTTTTAATATGAACGTCTTTCAAATGAGAGATACATTAAAACAACGTTTAAAACATTTAGACGTTGATTTTAAGTTTGATCGTGAAGAAGAAACATTACGTATATATAGACGAGATAATTTTAAAGGCGTAACTATCAAACTTAATGCAGTTGTAGCGAAGTATGAAGAACAAAAAGAGAAAATCATTGATGAAATTATCTATTATGTTGAAGAGGCAATTGCACAAATGGATGATAATGGTCTATCTAAAATGAAAGATATTCAAGTTATGCCTGTAATAAGATCAACTAGTTTTGATAAAAAAACTAAAGAAGGTCATCAATTTGTTATTGAAGAACATACTGCAGAAACTAATATTTATTATGCACTTGATTTAGGAAAATCGTACCGATTAATTGATGAAAGTATGTTAAAAACACTAGGTTTAACTTCACAACAAATTAAAGAAATGTCGTTGTTTAATATACGTAAACTTGAGAATAAATATAAAACAGATGAAGTAAAAGGAAATATTTTTTATTTTATCAATTCAAATGACGGATATGATGCGAGTCGTATTTTAAATACAAAGTTTTTAAATGACATTGAAGCTCAATGTGAAGGTGAAATGTTAGTCGCTGTTCCTCATCAAGATGTATTAATTATTGCTGATATACGCAATAAAACAGGCTATGATGTTATGGCACACTTGACGATGGAATTTTTTACTAAGGGACTTGTACCTATAACGTCACTTTCATTTGGTTATAAAAAAGAACATTTAGAGCCGATTTTTATTTTAGGAAAAAATAATAAACAAAAAAGAGACCCAAACGTTATTCAACGTTTAGAAGCGAATCGTAAAAAATTTAATAAAAAATAACTAATAATACGTAAAAAGGAGAATTTAAATGAATTTATTTTATAATAAAGAAGGCGTAGGGGACGTTGCATTTTTACAAATTGAACCAACAGATGGGCCTTTTGAATATGAAATAAAAAATAATGTGGTTGCTATTAAACATGAAAATCAAATTGTTGGATTTAATATTTTCGATTTTTCAAAAGTATATTCAGTTAATAGTAAGGGTCATATTAAATTAAATGAAACGCTTGTAGAAGCTATACAACAATCAATTACAAATGCAGGTTTTGATTATCAACTTGAAGCGGATTTATCACCTAAATTTGTTGTAGGCTATGTAGAAACTAAAGAAAAGCATCCTGATGCAGATAAATTAAGTATTTTGAAAGTTGATGTTGGTAGTGAAAAACTACAAATCGTGTGCGGTGCGCCAAATGTAGAAGCAGGTCAAAAAGTTGTCGTAGCTAAAGTCGGTGCAGTTATGCCAAGTGGAATGGTAATTAAAGATGCTGAATTACGTGGTGTTGCATCAAGTGGTATGATTTGTTCAATGAGAGAATTGAACTTGCCTAATGCACCTCAAGAAAAAGGAATCATGGTATTGTCTGATGATTATAAAGTAGGCAATGCATTTTTTGATTAAAAAAACTAGGAAGGATGTGGAAGTATGAGTTGGTTTGATGAATTATTTGGCAATGATAAACATTCTGATGAAGAATTACTAAGACGAAAAAATAAACGTCGACATAACTCAGAAACACAAAAGAATGGTGAGCATACCTTACTTCCTGAAAATGATGATATCTATGATCGTCCGCGTGGAAAATTTCGTTTTCCTATTGATTTAGGGCAAGATGCTGAAACATATGATGAAGCGGTTTACAGAGAAGTTGATGAAGATGAATATATGTCGCAGAAATCACCTAAAGTTGATAAAGAATTTGGTTATGGCGCTTACAGTTATGATGAAATAGATAATAATAATGACTATCCTCAAACTTATGACAGTGCAACAGATACTCGAAGACGCAGAAGAAGACAGTATACAAATCATGATGATACTGGAGTGCCTTCAATTAAAGAAAGACCTTCTAATAAACGTAATAAGTCGTTGAATAGTACACAATTAAATGATAAAAATAATAGAAAAACGACTTCTCAATATCATAAGCATACAAATAATCATTCTCATGTGAAATTACAATCGGAGCGTTTTAAAGCAAACTATAAAACGACATCGAATTCTACATATCACCATTCAAGTTTTAGAACTTCAGAAGTACCGTCTGCAGTATTTGGTACAAAAAAACGCCGACCAATTGAAAACGGTGTTATCCCTCCACTAAAAGAGAATGAGAATGACGATAATCATAATGACGAGAAACATAATTCAAAACAAGATCAAACAGCACAACGAGTATCTGATAATGATGTAAAAACAAATATAAGCAAGTCTAAAAATGAACCGTTGAGTCAAACTAAGTATGAAGATACTGATGTTTCAATTATTAATGATCAAAATTCTAATATTTATGAAACTACATCTTCAAAAAGTAACGTTCCTAATTTTTCTCAAAAAGATAATACGGTGAATATTGAGAATATTTATGCGTCACAAATAGTAGAAGAAATTAGACGTGAAAGAGAAAAAAAAGCACAACAAAAACGTAAGTTTAAAGAAGCTTTACAGAATAAGCGTCAACAATCAGCGGATAATGATAACGAAATCCAAAAAGTCATTGATGAAATGTATGCAAATCAAGCTAAGCAGTACACTGGAGAGAGTTCTCTAGATCATGAAGAAAATAATGATGAAGAGAGAACGACATATACAGAAGATAGTACTGATAAAATGGAAGACTCAAATGAGAATACGATGAATAATCATGTGATTGATGAAGGGACTCAAACTGATTCAAATACATCTAATTATGATGACGATGATGAGCAGTATCAATATGAAGAAATTGATTTGAAATCTGTCCCAAATATTCAAACTGTTAATGATAAAGATGTAGAAGTACGAGAAGTTAATGATACGACATCTACAGACGAACATAATGATGAGCCATTGTCAGACGATAATCTTAACGTATCACCTATACATTCAACTAAAGACAAACAGCATCATCTTAATAAAAATGAAGATGCTCATTTAAGTAAAGTTAATGAATTGCAAGACAATAATTATACTTCAAAAGAAGAAGTAGAGGAAGCAAAGTATCATGAGATGAACGCTTCTTCGAATGAAGAGGTAACTAAACAATCAAATCATAACGATGATGACATTGACCATTCAATTGATAATGCAATTGAGACAGATACTGAGTATGCTTCTGAACAAATTGAACATAACAATGATTCAGTTCATGACTCATCATCTAACACTGAAGATGAAAAATTAGAAGATGATAACAAACAAATCGTTGAAAATGAGGATGTTTCATCATCTATTAAATCCTCAATCATTCCGGGTAGTAAACCTTTTAACGTTGTAATGACGCCATCTGACAAAAAACGTTTGATGGATGCTAAAAAATTCAAAAAAACTAATAAAGTTAGCGTTCCAGAATTAAAACCAGAGACAAAATTGGAAAATAAATCAGTTAGTACACCAAGTTCAAGTCCATCAGTAAAAGCGACTAATAATCATGAAGAGCATATTAAAAAGAATATTAATGAACAATCACTTCAAGATAATCAAGAAGATGAAACGAGTGAACTTTCAAATGTACAAAATGAAAATACACAAGCCATATCTATGACATTAAATACTCAGAATGAAGATCAAGATGAAAACGAGCAACACGAAAGTAAAGCTGCGATTAGAAAAGGTCCTAATATTAAATTACCAAGTCTTGAATTATTAGAAGATCCGGAAATTCATCAAATTGATAACTCATGGATTGAAGAGAAAAAACAAGAATTAAATGATGCGTTTTATTACTTTAATGTTCCTGCAGAAGTTCAAAATGTGACTGTAGGTCCAAGTGTAACACGATTTGAGTTAGCTGTTGAAAAAGGTGTGAAAGTTTCGAGAATTACTGCTTTGCAAGATGATTTAAAGATGGCACTGGCCGCTAAAGATATAAGAATTGAAGCACCTATTCCAGGTACAAGCTTGGTAGGTATTGAAGTACCAAATCAAAATTCTTCAAAAGTAAGTTTAAAATCAATCTTAGAATCACCTAAGTTTAAAGATACTGAATCTAAATTAACAGTAGCTATGGGTAATCGGATTAATAATGAGCCATTATTAATGGATATTGCTAAAACGCCTCATGCTTTAATAGCTGGAGCGACAGGTTCAGGTAAATCTGTATGTATTAACAGTATATTAATGTCATTATTATATAAAAATCATCCAGAAGAGTTGAGATTATTATTGATTGATCCAAAAATGGTTGAATTAGCGCCATATAATGACTTACCACATCTTGTTTCACCAGTTATTACAGATGTTAAAGCAGCTACTCAAAGTTTAAAGTGGGCTGTTGAAGAGATGGAAAGACGTTATAAACTGTTTGCAAAATATCACGTACGCAATATTACTGCTTTCAATAAAAAAGCGTCTTACGAACAACGTATGCCTAAGATAGTCATTGTTATTGATGAATTAGCAGATTTAATGATGATGGCTCCACAAGAAGTAGAACAATCTATTGCTAGAATTGCTCAAAAAGCGAGAGCTTGTGGAATTCATATGTTAGTAGCGACACAAAGACCTTCAGTTAATGTTATTACTGGACTTATTAAAGCTAATATACCAACCCGTATTGCATTTATGGTGTCTTCAAGCGTGGACTCTAGAACTATTATTGATAGTGGAGGCGCTGAAAGACTATTAGGGTACGGTGATATGCTATATTTAGGTAGTGGTATGAATAAACCTATACGTGTACAAGGTACATTTGTATCTGATGAAGAAATTGATGATGTCGTTGATTTCATCAAAGCACAAAGAGAACCAGAATATTTATTTGAAGAAAAAGAATTGTTGAAAAAGACTCAAACTCAAGCACGAGATGAATTATTTGATGATGTTTGTAGTTTTATGGTCAAAGAAGGACATATATCTACTTCATTAATCCAACGACATTTCCAAATTGGTTATAATCGTGCAGCAAGAATCGTCGATCAATTAGAACAACTAGATTATATATCTGGAGCAAACGGCTCTAAACCAAGAGATGTATTTATTACTGAGGCAGATTTAAAGAAAGATTAATTTTAAAGGAGTTTTATGGATATGACGCATTATCATTTTGTCGGAATTAAAGGTGCAGGAATGAGTTCATTAGCACAAATTATGCACGATTTAGGACATGAAGTTCAAGGTTCAGATATTGAAAAATATGTATTTACAGAAGGAGCACTTAAAAATAAAGGGATTAAAATTTTACCATTTAGTGTAGATAATATACATGAAGGAATGGTAGTTATTCAAGGTAATGCATTTCCTGATACACATGAAGAAATTGTTAGAGCACATGAATTAAAGTTGGATGTGATTAGATATCATGATTTTCTTGGTCAAGTCATTAATCAATATACATCGGTAGCAGTTACAGGTGCTCATGGTAAAACGTCTACAACTGGTTTATTATCTCACGTTATGAATGGAGACAAGAAAACATCATTCTTAATTGGTGATGGTACAGGAATGGGTTTACCAGGTAGTGATTATTTTGCATTTGAAGCGTGTGAATATAGACGTCATTTTTTAAGCTATCACCCAGATTATGCAATTATGACAAATATTGATTATGATCATCCTGATTATTTTAAAGATATTGACGATGTTGCTAGTGCTTTCCAAGAAATGGCAAATAATGTAAAAAAAGCGATTATTGCTTGGGGAGATGATGAACATTTAAGAAATCTAAAAGCAGATGTACCTATTTATTATTATGGTCTTAGTAAAAACGATGATGTATATGCAGATAATATACAAATAACTGAAAATGGTACTCAGTTTGATGTGTATATTAATGGAGAATACTATGATCACTTTTTAACACCACAATATGGTAATCATAATGTTCAAAATGCCTTAGCAGTTATTACAATTAGTTATCTTGAAAAAATGGATGTTAATAATATTAAAGAAGCTTTAGAAACATTTGGCGGTGTAAAACGTCGCTTTAATGAAACTTTTGTTTCAAAACAAGTATTAGTAGACGATTATGCTCACCATCCAAGAGAAATTAGTGCTACAATTGAAACAGCACGAAAAAAATATCCAAATAAAGATGTCGTTGCAGTATTCCAACCTCATACGTTTTCAAGAACTCAAGCTTTCTTAGATGAATTTGCTGATGCATTAAGTAAAGCAGACCATGTATTTTTATGTGAAATTTTTGGTTCAATACGTGAAAATACTGGAGAATTAACTATCCAAGATTTAATAAATCGTATTGACGGATCTGCGTTAATCGATGAAAATAGTATTGATGTATTAGAAAAATTTGATAATGCTGTTATTCTATTTATGGGTGCAGGAGATATTCAAAAAATCCAAGGTGCTTATGAAGAAAAAATTGGTATGTCAAAAGAATTCTAATATGTTTATATATAATTATTATGGGTATTTATAATTAATGACTTTTATTTTAAAAGAATATTTAGGAGGCGTTTTTTATGCATTGGATTTTACCAATTGCTGGAATTATTGCTGCAATCGCATTCTTAATTTTATGTATTGGAATTGTTGTAGTTTTAATTTCAGTTAAGAAAAATTTAGATCATGTGGCTAAAACACTTGATGGTGTTGAAGGTCAAGTTCAAGGTATTACTCGTGAAACTACTGATTTACTTCATAAAGCTAATCGCTTAACTGAAGACATTCAAGGTAAAGTTGAACGTTTAAACTCTGTTGTTGATGGCGTTAAAGGTATTGGCGACTCAGTTCAAACTTTAAATAGCTCAGTTGATCGTGTGACTAACTCAATCACACATAATATTTCTCAAAATGAAGATAAAATT
Source organism: Staphylococcus sp. SUC_1.2 (assembly GCF_026222585.1). NCBI lineage: Bacteria > Bacillati > Bacillota > Bacilli > Caryophanales > Staphylococcaceae > Staphylococcus > Staphylococcus sp. SUC_1.2. Next base: position 21,622 of record NZ_JANJPM010000017.1, read on the forward strand.
TCTCAAGTAGTTCAATGGTCAAATGTTGCAATGGAAATTGCTGACAAATGGCAAAATAGACACTATCGTAGAGGAAGTGCAAACTACAGAGCTAACTCTGTAGCTAATGATGCAAATCAAAATTACACTACAAACGTTGAGAAAAACTTTTAATATGATTCAATCAAATGCACTTAAATGAGGTTTTTACTTGTTTAAGTGCATTTCTTATAGGAGGAATAAATATGAGTAAGAAATATAATCGTGACTCATTTGAAACGAACAACACTAGCAATGATTTACATGGTAGAGGTGCGAATCAACAAGAAGACGTAGCGCAAAGTAGTGCGACAAAACACTACGATAGAGATGCATTTGAAACGAACAACACTGGTAATGATTTACATGGTAGAGGTGCGAATCAACAAGAGGACGTAGCGCAAAGTAATGCGACAAAACATTACGATAGAGATGCATTTGAAACGAACAACACTGGTAATGATTTACATGGTAGAGGTGCGAATCAACAAGAAGACGTAGCGCAAAGTAGTGCAACAAAACATTACGATAGAGATGCATTTGAAACAAATAACTTAGGTAATGACTTACATGGTCATGGCGTAAATCAACCTAATGGTGATGTGTACACAAATGCGACAAAACATTACGATAGAGATGCATTTGAAACGAACAACACTGGTAATGATTTACATGGTAGAGGTGCGAATCAACAAGAGGACGTAGCGCAAAGTAATGCGACAAAACATTACGATAGAGATGCATTTGAAACGAACAACACTGGTAATGATTTACATGGTAGAGGTGCGAATCAACAAGAAGACGTAGCGCAAAGTAGTGCAACAAAACATTACGATAGAGATGCATTTGAAACAAATAACTTAGGTAATGACTTACATGGTCATGGCGTAAATCAACCTAATGGTGATGTGTACACAAATGCGACAAAACATTACGATAGAGATGCATTTGAAACGAACAACACTGGTAATGATTTACATGGTAGAGGTGCGAATCAACAAGAGGACGTAGCGCAAAGTAATGCGACAAAACATTACGATAGAGATGCATTTGAAACGAACAACACTGGTAATGATTTACATGGTAGAGGTGCGAATCAACAAGAAGACGTAGCGCAAAGTAGTGCAACAAAACATTACGATAGAGATGCATTTGAAACAAATAACTTAGGTAATGACTTACATGGTCATGGCGTAAATCAACCTAATGGTGATGTGTACACAAATGCGACAAAACATTACGATAGAGATGCATTTGAAACGAACAACACTGGTAATGATTTACATGGTAGAGGTGCGAATCAACAAGAGGACGTAGCGCAAAGTAATGCGACAAAACATTACGATAGAGATGCATTTGAAACGAACAACACTGGTAATGATTTACATGGTAGAGGTGCGAATCAACAAGAAGACGTAGCGCAAAGTAGTGCAACAAAACATTACGATAGAGATGCATTTGAAACAAATAACTCAGGTAATGACTTACATGGTCGTGGTGTAAATCAACCTAATGGTGATGTGCACACAAATGCGACAAAACATTACGATAGAGATGCATTTGAAACAAATAACTCAAGTAATGACTTACACGGTCATGGAGTAAATCAACTAGATCAAAACAACTTTGTTAATACACCACATTATAATCGTGATGACTATGAGAGTTATAATCATCCAAAATTCTCAAATCAAGCTACTCGTGATACTAATCAAGAGATTGATTATAAAACTTATTATAATGATCCAAGATTTAAGTCTCGTAAACGTTTTATTGTTAGCTTTATTACCGGTGCAATCATTGGCTCAACTATTGGACTTTTAACTAAAAATAAAGCAAACCAAAAAATTGATGATTTAAAAGCAAAAGAACAAGAAGTTAAAGATAATTATTATAGTATTAAACAACAAACAGAAGAAACAATTGATAATGTAAGACATAAAATTGAAGACTTAAAAAATAGAAAACATACAGGTATTTCTTCCGATGAGCTTGCAGCACAACGTCGAGCAATTCAATCAGAAACATCAAGCAATTTGGCAGACGAATCACCACAAGCGCAAGAAATACAAGAAGCCAAAAAAGAAGCAATCACTAAAGATGAAAAACAAGAAGAAACAGATGCACTTGCAGCACAACGCCGAGCAATTCAATCAGAAACATCAAGTAACTTAGCAGACGAATCACCACAAGCGCAAGAAATACAAGAAGCCAAAAAAGAAGCAATTGCTAAAGATGAAAAACAAGAAGAAACAGATGCACTTGCAGCACAACGTCGAGCAATTCAATCAGAAACATCAAGTAACTTAGCAGACGAATCACCACAAGCGCAAGAAATACAAGAAGCTAAAAAAGAAGCAATTGCTAAAGATGAAAAACAAGAAGAAACAGATGCACTTGCAGCACAACGTCGTGCAATTCAATCAGAAACATCAAGTAATTTAGCAGACGAGTCACCACAAGCGCAAGAAATACAAGAAGTCAAAAAAGAAACAATCGCTAAAGATGAAAAACAAGAAGAAACAGATGCACTTGCAGCACAACGTCGTGCAGTTCAAAATGAATCAGAAATAAATCAATTATCTAATCCAGCAAGAAGTCATCAAACTCAAAACAGCGAAAATGAATCACAAGCTTCTAAAATTGCATCGGCAGCTAGAACTAAGCAAGCTAAGTTAAAAGATAATAAAGATGTAGCAAGTAATACTCAAAAATTATTTGAGGAGGCACCAATAACATCTTCTAAATATGATAAAGTGCCTAATTTGATAACTAAAAATCATAAGTCATTTAATAAAGATGAAGAAATAACAAAAAATAAACAAACTCACCATGATGCTAAATTTGAAAAAGGAGTTATTACTCACCAACATCAACCATCTCAATCAAATTCAACTCAAAAAAATAAAAAACATAATCAAAAACGTAAAAATCAGAATCAAAAAAATAAAAATAAAAACAAAACGCCAAAGCAACAACAAAGAGCTGAAAAAGCAAATAGTAAAATAGAAAAACGTACATTTAATGATTAATATTTTTTAAAGAGCAGTGTAATATTTTACATTGCTCTTTTAATTCTTTATATAGTATTATTAATTATATTAATTTTAATAATTCAGAAATATTAGAAAATTTATTCGATTTATAGTTGAACATTTTTAATGTAATTGTTAGAATACTATCTAAATACAATTATTTTACCGCTTTAAAGTAATATAATTCAGTATAGTAAAATTTATTGAGGTGAGTATGAATGTCTACAAAGTTAGAACAATACAGGGAAGAGATAATTTCAATTAATAATCAAATTCTAGACTTATTATCAAAAAGAGGGGAATTAGCTCAAAAAATAGGAGAAGAAAAAATTAAGCAAGGTACTAAAGTTTATGACCCTCAACGAGAAAAAGAAATGATTAATGAATTAATGGATCGTAATAACGGACCATTTAATGATAATGTAATTAAACAATTGTTTAAAGAAATCTTTAAAGCGTCTACTGATTTACAAAAATCAGAAAATGAAAAGCACTTATATGTTTCAAGAAAATTAAAACCGGAAGATACAATTGTAAAATTTGATAATGGTGGAGTTATTGGTGATGGAAATAAATCATTTGTATTTGGTCCATGTTCTGTTGAATCTCAAGAACAAGTTGATGCAGTAGCTCGTGATTTACAAGCCAAAGGTGAGAAATTTATTAGAGGCGGTGCATTTAAACCAAGAACATCACCATACGATTTCCAAGGATTAGGAATTGAAGGGCTTAAAATATTGAAAAATGTTAAAGATAAATTCAATCTTAATATTGTTAGTGAAATTGTAAATCCAGCTGATTTCGAAATTGCTGATGAATACTTAGATGTCTTCCAAATTGGTGCAAGAAATATGCAAAATTTTGAATTACTTAAAGAAGCTGGACGTACAAATAAGCCAATCTTATTAAAACGTGGTTTATCAGCTACTATTGAGGAATTTACATTTGCAGCTGAATACATTGCTTCTCAAGGTAATAAAAATATTATTCTATGTGAACGTGGTATTCGTACTTATGAAAAAGCTACTCGTAATACACTTGATATTTCTGCCGTACCTATCTTAAAACAAGGTACTCACTTACCAGTAATGGTAGATGTTACACATAGTACAGGACGTAAGGATATTATGTTACCGACTGCAAAAGCAGCACTTGCAGTGGGTGCAGACGGAGTAATGGCAGAAGTACATCCAAATCCATCAGTAGCTTTAAGTGATAGTGGTCAACAAATGGATTTAAATGAGTTTGATAAATTTTATAATGAATTAAAGCCATTAGCTGACATGTACAATTCTAAACAACTTAAATAAAACATCATACTTTAATTTACTAGCTATTCATTTTACTAAAATATAGGGCAATATAGAAAGTTTTATATTTAACTTCTATATTGTTCTTTTTTAGTTAAAACGAATAGTTTTATTTTGATTTTATTAAATCTATTAACTAAAATTTGACACAATTGTGAATATAAGTCTTATATATTTGACACATAACCAATTTATGATAAACTTTGAAAATGAAATGAAAACACGTTATAATAATAAATGAAACGCTTACAAGGAGGAAATTATGACGGTAACTATATATGATGTAGCTAGAGAAGCTCGTGTATCTATGGCAACTGTATCACGAGTAGTTAATGGCAATCAAAACGTAAAACCAGAAACACGTAAAAAAGTAAATGATGTTATTCAAAGATTAAATTATAGACCAAATGCTGTTGCAAGAGGACTAGCTAGTAAACGTACAACTACAGTAGGCGTTATTATACCAGATATCTCTAATATTTATTATTCTCAACTTGCTAGAGGTATTGAAGATATTGCAACAATGTATAAGTATCACTCTATCATTTCTAATTCAGATAATGATTCAGAAAAAGAAAAAGAAATTTTTAATAATTTGTTAAGTAAACAAGTAGATGGCATTATCTTTTTAGGTGGTACAATTTCTGATGAAATCAAAGATTTAATTAATCATTCTTCAGTTCCAGTTGTAGTATCTGGCACAAATGGTAAAGATGACAATATCGCATCTGTTAATATCGATTTTGCTAAAGCTGCCAGAGAAGTTACAGAACAACTTATTAAAACAGGCGCAAAAGATTTTGTACTTGTAAGTGGAGATTATTCTAAAAAGGCTCAAGAAGATGTACTAAGTGGTTTGAAAGATGCTTTAAACAAACATCAATTAAAGTTAAATAACACTATAGAATTATCAGGTTCAGAAAGCTATAAAGACGGAGTGAATGTTTTTGAAAAATTAAAAAATAATTTACCTGATGCTATATTATCTATTAGTGATGAACAAGCAATTGGTATTTTGCATAGTGCTCTTGATGCTGGAATAAAAGTTCCAGAAGAACTACAAATCGTTAGTTTTAATAATACGCGTTTGGTAGAAATGGTTAGACCTAAACTATCTAGTGTCATTCAACCATTGTATGACATCGGAGCAGTAGGTATGCGTCTTCTTACTAAATTTATGAATGAAGAAGACATTGCAGAACCTAATGTAGTTTTGCCACATAGAATTGAATATCGAAATACTACTAAATAAAGTAATGTAGAAAAAAGGATAAAATGAATAATTTTATCCTTTTTTAATATATAAGTTACTATAATATAATTATGTAAACCTTTTAATATTACTAAATTTATTTTTAAGGAAATTAAATATTTTTGTAAACGCTATCAAGTATTCGACATATATTTGTTTGTTAGTTATTATAAAGTAGTAAGATGATTTGGTAGTTATTTCTAAATATCTTATTACATAAAATTTATTTTAAACAAGGGGTTGAAATAATTTGGCACATTTATCAGATTTAGATATTGCTAATCAATCAGAATTAAAACCAATTGGAGACATTGCAAAAAAAGCAGGAATACCTGAACATGCTTTAGAGCAATATGGACACTACAAAGCTAAAATTGATATTAATCAAGTTCAATCAAAAGAAGAAAAAGGTAAAGTTGTCTTAGTAACTGCAATGAGCCCTACACCAGCTGGTGAAGGTAAATCAACTGTAACAGTAGGCTTAGCTGATGCTTTTAATGAGTTAAATAAAAATGTAATGGTTGCTTTACGTGAACCTGCTTTAGGGCCAACTTTCGGAATTAAAGGTGGCGCCACTGGTGGGGGATATGCGCAGGTTTTACCTATGGAAGATATTAATTTACACTTTAACGGCGATTTCCATGCAATTACAACAGCGAATAATGCATTATCAGCATTTATAGACAATCACATTCATCAAGGTAATGATTTAGCAATTGATGTACGTCGTGTTGAATGGAAACGTGTACTTGATATGAATGATCGTGCATTACGTAATGTCATTGTTGGGTTAGGTGGACCAACTAACGGTGTTCCACGTGAAGATGGTTTCAATATCACTGTAGCATCTGAAATAATGGCGATTTTATGTTTAGCTCGTAATATTAATGATTTAAAAGAAAAAATCAGTCGTATTACAGTTGGTTATACTCGTGAGCGTAAACCAATTACTGTTGCAGACTTAAAAGTTGAAGGCGCTCTTGCAATGATACTTAAAGATGCAATTAAACCTAATTTAGTACAAACTATTGAAGGAACACCAGCACTTGTACATGGTGGACCATTTGCTAATATAGCTCATGGTTGTAACTCGATTTTAGCAACTGAAACTGCACGTGATTTAGCAGATATTGTTGTTACAGAAGCAGGATTTGGTTCAGATTTAGGCGCTGAAAAATTTATAGACATCAAAGCACGTGAAGCGGGCTTTGAACCTTCTGCAGTTGTCCTAGTAGCTACTGTTCGTGCATTAAAAATGCATGGAGGCGTTGGTAAAGATAATCTAAAAGAAGAAAATGTTGAAGCAGTTAAAGCTGGTATTGTTAATTTAGAGCGTCATGTTAATAATATTAGAAAATTTGGAGTAGAACCTGTGGTTGCTTTAAATGCGTTTGTACATGACACTGAAGACGAAACTGAGGCAGTTAAAGCTTGGGCTAAAGAAAATAATGTACGAATTGCCTTAACAGAAGTATGGGAAAAAGGCGGTAAAGGTGGCGTTGATCTTGCTAATCAAGTTCTTGAAGTCATCGATCAACCACAAGAATTTAAATTCTTGTATGATTTAGATCAATCATTAGAAGAAAAAATTGAAACAATTGTAAAAGAAATCTATGGTGGTTCTTCAGTAACGTTCAGTAAAAAAGCAAAAAAACAATTAAAAGAATTTACCGACAATGGATGGGGCAAATATCCAATCTGTATGGCTAAAACACAATACTCATTTAGTGATGATGCAACCGCTTTAGGTGCACCAACTGATTTTGATATAACTATCAGAGAATTAGAAGCTAAAACAGGCGCTGGATTTATTGTTGCATTAACAGGGGCAATTATGACAATGCCGGGATTACCTAAAAAACCAGCGGCATTAAACATGGATGTCACTGATGAAGGTCATGCAGTAGGATTATTCTAATTTAGATTAAAGAAAAAGCGTTTGAGACATTTACTGTCTCAGACGTTTTTTTGTTTTACCAACAAATTTCATCATTTTGTTGGTAAAACTGCATGTGAAAAAACAAGCGATTTAGCGGCAAAACCAAGTAAAAAACGAATTTCAGGTAATTTAAATCATATATCGATATTTTGTGTTATTACTATCATATATTTATTTTAAAAGGTTCTTAAATTCAATACTCATAAATCATTTAAATTAATATATGTGCGATATAAGATATTGATTGATTCATTGAGGCTTAGTTAATAAATGATCATAAATAGTATATTGTTTTGCCTGTTGATATGTCTTTTTACTGATTACCCCTTCCACTAGCATTCGTTTTAATACATAATACTGACGGTCAATACTAATTTTAACTTCGTTATAAGACTTCAAATCACCATTATCTTCATACGGTGTATACGTATAAGGGCTTTGCAATAAGCCAACAAGATAAGCAGATTGTGCAACATTTAACTTGGAGGGGGGAACGTTAAATAAACTATAGGAAGCAGACGCAATTCCACTTATATTTGCACCATTATAATCGCGTCCAAACGGTACAATATTTAAATATGTATAAATAATTTCATTTTTAGATAATATTTTTTCAAGACGCATCGCTAATATAATTTCATTTGCCTTACGACTATATGTTTTTTCATTTGTTAAGACTTGATTCTTTATTAATTGTTGTGTAATTGTACTTCCGTCAGAACGAGAATTTAAACTTAAAACATCTTGGATCATTGCTCTTATTAACGCTTTTGGTAAAATTCCATCATGTTTAAAAAATAATGTGTCTTCAGAAGATATTAATGCTTTAATTACGTTTGAATTTACATGTTTTGGACCTACGATGAGAGAGTTTTGAGAATGATCATACTCAGTTAAAATATTTTTATCGTGATTCAAAATCTCATCACCTGAAAAGTGTAGTACGCGGTGTTTCAATTCAGTATCACTTATATTTGAAGCTTCTTGAGTAAGATGATGAAAATAAGTAGCAGTACCAAGAACAATAAGTATAGAACCTAAAACTATAATACTCAAAAGACCTACCATAATATGTTTTATAAACTTATAATTTTTTTCAAACGTTTTAAATTGAGCATCTTTAAATAATAATTTCATGGTAGTCCTCCTCAAATTAAATACAGTATATCATATCTAGCATATTTGACTTTTAGAAGAGGTTTTTTTATAATTATTATCAATTCAATATGTATTGAATAAGAGGAGAAGTAATATATAAATTAACTTAACAGAGAGTTAGTGGATGCTGTGAACTAACATGTGTTTATATATGAATACACCTCATACTTATTTATTCAACGTTTATTAATGAGCGTATCATTAATAGAGTAAACAATTCTATTTGAATTGTTAAGTATGGTGGTAACGTGCATAAGCGCCCTTACATTGTTGTGAGGGTGCTTTTTTATTTAATAAAAATAAATTTTATAGGAGGATATAACTATGTCAAATGCATTACTAGAAGAATTACAATGGAGAGGTTTAATTTATCAACAAACTGATGAACAAGGTATTGAAGATTTATTAAATAAAGAACAAGTAACGTTGTATTGTGGTGCAGATCCAACTGCTGATAGTTTACATATTGGTCATCTTTTACCATTTATGACATTACGTCGATTCCAAGAACATGGTCATCGTCCAATAGTACTTATTGGTGGAGGCACTGGTATGATTGGAGACCCATCTGGTAAATCTGAAGAACGTGTATTACAAACTGAAGATCAAGTAGCAAAAAATGTTGAAGGCTTAAGCGCTCAAATGCATAAACTATTTGAATTTGGCACAGATAAAGGAGCCGTACTCGTTAATAATAGAGACTGGTTAAGTCAAATTTCACTAATAAGTTTCCTACGTGATTATGGTAAACATGTAGGTGTCAATTATATGCTAGGTAAAGATTCAATTCAATCACGATTAGAAAATGGAATTTCATATACAGAATTTACCTATACTATTTTACAAGCAATTGACTTTGGCCACTTAAATCGTGAACTTAATTGTAAAATTCAAGTTGGTGGTTCTGATCAATGGGGTAATATTACAAGTGGTATTGAGTTAATGCGACGTATGTATGGTCAAACAGAAGCTTATGGTTTAACTATTCCATTAGTGACAAAGTCTGATGGTAAAAAGTTTGGGAAATCAGAATCTGGAGCTGTTTGGTTAGATGCTGAAAAAACAACACCGTATGAATTTTATCAATTCTGGATTAATCAATCGGATGAAGATGTTATTAAATTCTTAAAATACTTTACATTCTTAAGTAAAGAAGATATTAATCGCCTTGAACAATCTAGAGATGAAGCACCACATTTACGAGAAGCTCAAAAAGCACTTGCTGAAAATGTAACAGAATTTATTCATGGTAAAGAAGCACTTGATGATGCAATTAGAATTTCAGAAGCATTATTTAAAGGTGATTTAAAATCTTTATCAATTAAAGATATCAAAGCAGGGTTTAAAGAAGTACCTCAAGTTGAAGTTTCTAAAGCAACAACTAACATTATTGATGTTTTAATTGAATCTGGAATTGCTTCCTCAAAACGACAAGCAAGAGAAGATGTAAACAATGGAGCAATTTATATTAATGGTGAAAGAGAACAGTCTGTTGATTACAACTTAACTGATGAAGATAAATTTGATAATGAATTTACAATTATTCGCCGTGGTAAGAAAAAATACTTCATGGTAAATTATAAATAATCTTATCTGAGAAGAATATATTGAAAACGAGGTTAATCCATTATTTTGGATTAACCTCGTTATTTATTATCGAATAAATTGACTATTATTATCTTCAGAATTATATGATTGCGAAGATATTGATTTTTGATTTTTAAGAGTGACTGATACGTCTTTAGTTTTACCATCACGTATAACAGTCAACTTCACGGTTTCACCTGGCTTTTTATTTTGATATAAGTACGTTCTTAGATCGGTATCATCATCTACTTTTTTACTATCTACTTTAGTAATGATATCGCCAACTTTTAATTCACTAGAGTGGCTAACTTTTGCTACATACACACCAGTATCACGATCAGTTTTTAATTCTTTTTTATAAGAATCTGGAATATCACTTAAGTTAAGTAACCCTATTCCAATTGAAGGACGTTCTACTTTACCATGTTTAACGAGTTGTTCAATTGTAACTCTTACTTCATTACTTGGGATTGCAAAACCAATACCTTCAACTTGGTCAGCAGCAATTTTCATTGAATTAATACCTACTAAATTACCATTAACATCTACTAATGCACCTCCAGAGTTACCAGGATTAATTGCTGCATCTGTTTGTAGCACATTCACTTTAGTTCCACCAGAAGTGGTATTAGATTCAATTGTACGTTCATTTGCAGAAATAATACCTGATGTTACTGAGTTAGCAAATTCTAAGCCAAGTGGGTTACCCATTGCGAAAACACTATCGCCAGTTTGAACTTTAGAAGAATTTGCGAATTTCATTGCTTTAATTCCTTTTTGAGAATCAATTTTTAAAACTGCAATATCTGAAACTGCATCTGTACCTACAAGCTTTGCTTCTACTTGTTTACCATTATGTAATTGTACTTTAATTTGTGATGCACCATCAATAACATGATTATTAGTGACGATGTAAGAAGAATTGTTGTTAATTTGATAAATAACACCAGAACCGATACCAGCTTCTTGTGCTTTAGTTGATTTACCTTGTAATAAATCGTCAAAACTTGTTACCTTTTGCATATTGATGACACCTACAATAGCAGGAGAGACATCTTTGATCATGGCATTAACCGATTTATATTTATCACTTTTACCGTCTAACACATTGCCACCTTTATCATTTGTAGCCTGTTGGACTTGAGATCCACCACTATTTGAATCATCTCCATTCATAAGTCGATTAACTCCTAAAACAATTAATGCTCCTATGATACCAGCGATTAGAGCAATAATAATAATTCTAAACCATGGAAATTTCGGTTTAGGTGGACGTGAATGTTGATAATCACTGGATTGAAAATATTGATTATATTCTGTCATATGAAACCTCCGTATTTATTTTAACCATTATCTCAATTATGAAGAAAATATTTAAATATTTCTAGTAAATAGCTATCAGACTTAAGATGTATCTTTTAAAATCTTGTTCACGTGATAAGTTAATGATAAAATCGACTAAGTGTAGAAACTTAGAAGTAGGTGACAAAATGTATAAATTTATTAGTAAATTTTTAGAATTAATAATCGTAAAAATGGCACGTTCATTACATATTGTAGGTAAAGAGAACATTCCTAAAGATAGTAAATATGTTGTGACTTGTACCCATGAAAGTTATAATGAAGTAATTTTATTAGGATTAGCTTTAATTCCAAATGAAATTCATTATATGGCTAAAAAAGAATTATTTAGTAATAAATGGGGTGGCAAATTTTTAAGATCTTTAAATGCTTTTCCAGTAGATCGAGAAAATCCGGGACCTAGTACGTTAAAGCAACCTGTTAAATTATTGAAAGATCATAAAACAGTAGGTATCTTCCCAACAGGTCATAGAACTTCAGTTGAAGGCGCGCCTTTAAAACGTGGAGCTGCAACGATTGCTATGCTAGGTAAAGCACCAATCTTACCAGCTGCTTATGTTGGACCAACGAAGTTACATGGTTTAGTCACTGGTCAAGCGATGATTAAATTTGGTAAACCTATTTATCAGTCTGACATACCTAAAGATTTAAAGCGTAACGAAAAAATTGATTTTCTAACTAAAGAAATAGAAAGACGTACAGCACAGTTACAACATGAACTTCATCTTATTCAAGCACGTCTTTAATAGATATTGATAGCATTATTCATCAGAAGATTTTCTAAATAGAGAATCTTCTTTTTTTATAAATAATTGATAAATGGATGATAGGAGTACCATGAGTGAAAATGACAAGTTTTAAGAAATCTATTTTCCGTTAGTACCATATATTATCTAATGTATTGTTCTTGTTATTTTGACTTTAATCATTTTTATTTAGTCAATGTGGAAAGATTATTTAATAAAAAAAGGATTTGAAGTAAAATACCAGTTAATTATCTCAATCAATAATAAAAATCACTTATAATATCTTATTAAATATATATATATACGTTTTAATCTTTATTGGTTAGAGCGTATCTTTTTTATATTGTCATCACATTGTCTATTTATATAAAATAAACATATAGCGTAACCGCTTACAAATATGGTAGATTATATATTGGACTAAATACATAAAAAATATAATTTTTAATAAATAAAGGAGGATAAAAGATGTTTAAATTCTTTCAAAATCTCGGAAGATCGTTAATGCTCCCTGTAGCTGTTTTACCAGCAGGAGCAATCATAACCGGGATAGGTAACTTACTAAACGCACTTCATGTTCTTCCCACAGTAGCCATGTTCTTTTCAATTGTAGGAACAGCTATTTTAGGACAATTAGGATTAATTTTTGCTATCGGTGTAGCTATTGGTATGGCTAAAAAGAACGATGGGGCGGTTGCTTTGGCAGGTGCGTTAGGATATGCTATGGTAACGAAAGTATTAAATCCAGAAAATGTGGCTACGTTATTTAATATAAAAGAAAAAGCAGTTAACTTAGGCTTTACAAAAATGGATAATTCTAATGTATTTCTTGGTATTATTATCGGGTTAATTGCAGCATATTCTTTTAATAAATTTAGTGAAGTTGAATTACCTATGGCCTTGTCATTTTTTAGTGGTAAACGATTAGTACCTATTATGACTGTATTTTTTAGTACCATATTAGCAGTTATACTATTATTTATTTGGCCTATGGTCTTTTCAGGCATTGTTGCATTTGGAGAATGGTTAGTAGGTTTTGGTTCATTCGGGGCATTTTTATATGGTGTCTTTAATCGATTACTTATTCCTACTGGTTTACATCATGCATTGAATGCAGTATTTTGGTTCGATACAGCAGGAATTAATGATATTGGTAAATTCCAAACAGGTGTAGATGCAGTAAAAGGTATAACAGGACGTTATCAAGCAGGTTTCTTCCCAATTATGATGTTTGGTATACCAGCAGCAGCACTTGCAAATGTATCACAGTGCTGAGACAAAGCAACAAAAGCAAGTATGGGGATGGTTTTTAGCAAGTGCTATTTCAGCATTTGTAGTAGGCGTTACAGAGCCAATTGAATTTGCATTTATGTTTGTTGCACCTGTACTTTTTATCATACATGCCTTATTAACAGGACTTTCATTACTTATTGCATCTCTATTTCATTGGACCGCGGGATTCTCATTTAGTGCAGGATTAATTGATTATGTTTTATCGCTAATTAATCCAATCGCTAATCACCCTTTAATGCTATTAGTTCAAGGTATTGTATTCTTTATTTTATATTATGTTATTTTTAGAATTATGATTAAAGTATTGAATTTAAATACAATAGGACGTGGTGATAACTTACTAGCTGATCCGGTAGTAGAAGAAACGACGACTACAGATAAATCAAAAAGTGGAAAATATCATCAACCAGCTACACAAATATTAGAAGGTTTAGGTGGAAAATCTAATATTGATAGTTTAACAAATTGTGCTACACGACTTCGCTTAGAACTAAAAGATAATACGATTATTGATGAACAAAAAATTAGAAATGCTGGAGCTGTTGGGGTGACGAAAAATGGCCACCATTCAACACAAGTAATTATTGGTACACATGTTCAACAGGTAGCAGATGAAATTGAAAAACAGTTGAAATAATTCAATAGAAACAATAAAAGCGACAATATATGTCCAAATCATTTGTTACACTATAGTCCTATTGATAAATATTGTTTATATAAAAGAGCTAATGCTAGATTTTAAGCATTGGCTCTTATTTTTATTACATTGACTTTATATAAATGTTCGTTATGATTATAAGTATCAGAATAGTCAAAAAATGGAGAGATGTCGATGAAATCAATTTTATTTGATGTAGATGGTGTGTTTTTAAGTGAAGAACGTTGCTTTGATGTATCTGCCTTAACAGTAGAAGAACTATTAAAGAGTGATGACTTTTTAGGTTTAGATAGCGCTCAAAATTTTAATTATATGAATGATGAATTAATTGAAGATATAAGAACACGAGTATTTTTAAATGATCAAATTTTAAATCAATTAAAATCTTTAGGCCTTAATTCTAACTGGGATATGCTATTTGTTGTATTTAGTATTCACTTCATCCATCTCTTGAAACAGTTGGATTCAGAAACAATTAGACAAGTGACTCATGTTGAAACGTTTTCAGTTGAGACTCTACGTGAATTACAATCTTATAATGATCAATTTAAAGTTAATTATGCAGTACCGTTAAAATTTATTCAAAATAGTCAAAGTGGTAAAGAGAATATTTATCTTGAATTAGAAGGTTATGCAAAAGATCAATTAAATATTGAAAATGCTAAATTATTTAATTTAAAAAGTCCACTTTGGAATTTAGCTAGAGCAGTATATCAAGAATGGTATTTAGGAACAACTTTATATGAAAAAGTAGAAAAACTTACTCCTTTGTCTATTCCTAAATCTGGTTTTATTTATGAAGAAATGATCTTACGTCCTGTGGAAGAAATTAAAACTTTATTAAATGATATAAAACAAGCAGGTTTTAACATTGCCATTGCAACTGGTAGACCAAGAACAGAAACCATTGTTCCATTTGAATCCTTTGGTCTTAAAACTTTTTTTAATGAAAAGCATATTGTTACAGCGAGTGAAGTATTGAAAGCTGAGTCAGTATTTCCAAAAGAAGGGTCACTAGGTAAACCTAATCCATTTAGTTATATTGCAACTCTTTATGGAAACAATGAGAGAGATTATTTGCACTATATTCAAAATCAAACACATATTGTTAATGAGGATGATGTATTTATTGTTGGTGATTCATTAGCGGATTTATTGTGTGCTAAAACGATTGGGGCAACATTTATAGGTACTTTAACTGGTTTAAGTGGGAAAGGAGCAAAAGAAGAGCTAGAGCAACATGGTGCTGATTATATTGTTAATCATATTTGTGACATTAGACATATTCTACTTAATAAATAATAAAAAGAAGGGAACGCCGAATATTATCGTCGTTCCTTTCTTATTTATTATATTGATAAAGTTGTACCGTAGATTTTATCAAAATCACCAATCTCATATAATTCTTTAATAACTTGTTGAGTAATAGGTTGATCTACTGACAGAATCATCATTGCTTGTCCACCTTCAGAACTTCTTCCTAAAGACATTGAAGCAATATTGATATCATGTTTACCGAGTAGTTGACCTGTTAAACCTACCATTCCTGGTAAGTCTTTATGATAAGAAATAAATTGATAAGCATTAGGTTTAAAATCTACTGAATAATCATTAATTCTTACAATACGTGCACCAAATCCGTCTATTACAGTTGCACCAATTTTCACCTCTTCATGTTCACTTATCAAATTAATTTGAATATAATTGCTGAATGTCCCCTGTGAAGCACGATTTTCAATATGATGAGTGATACCTTGTTCGTTTAATAATGCAATAGCATTAATTAAGTTCACGCGTTCACCTAAATTTTGTTTTAAAATTGACGTTACGATTGATCGAGTAATTAAATCAGCTTCTTTTTTAGCATGTTCTCCGTTAAAAGTCACTTTAATCTCTCTAGGCGCATCATCTAATAATTGAATTGCCAATTCACCTGAAAGCTGGCTAATACGAAGCCATTGTTGTGTCTTCTCATCAATATGGTTTAAGTTTAACTTAGGTGCATTGACTGCGTTTGTAACATTACCATTTTCTAAAATATCAATGATTTCTTCAGCAACTGATACAGCTACTTTTTCTTGTGCTTCAATCGTAGATGCACCTAAATGAGGAGTTACAATAATATTTTTATGATCGAGCAGCGGTGAATCTAGAGGAGGTTCATTTTCAAATACGTCTAATGCTGCTCTAGCAATTTGATGTTGATTTAAGGCATTAAGCAAGTCGTTTTCATTAATAATTCCGCCTCTAGCTACATTAATAATTTGTAACGTTGGTTTAGCTTGATTAAAGAAATGAGCATCGATAATACCTTTTGTTTTAGGTGTTAATGGTGTGTGAACGGTAACAAAATCTGAACGTTGAGCAATTTCATCAATTGTTGCTAGTTCAATTCCAAGTTGCTCTGCTTTTTCTTTAGTCAAAAAAGGGTCATAAGCTAAAACAGTCATACCAAAACTTTTTAATCTTTTTGCTACACCTAAACCAATACGTCCTGCTCCAATGACGCCTAATACTTTTTGATATAATTCAACTCCTTTAAATGCTTTACGATTCCATTCTTTATTCTTTAGTGATGTGTAAGCTTGCGGTATATTTCGTGCCATTGCTAGAATCATAGCAACTGAGTGCTCAGTAGCAGAAATCGTATTTCCATCGGGAGCATTTACAACGAGTATACCATTTAGAGTTGCTGATTTTATATCAATATTATCCACACCTACACCGGCTCTTGCAATAACTTTTAAGTTTGAAGCATGGTTAATAATAGATTCTGTGACTTGAGTTTGACTACGTACGATTAACCCTTGATAGTTAGGAATAATATCGACAAGTTCTTTTTCAGTTAAACCAGACTTAAAATCAACGTTAAAATCAGGATGATGGATTAAACTTTGTAAACCTTTTTCTGAAATTGGATCTGAAACTAAAATATTATGCGTCATGTTGAATTACCTCCGTAAATTTTAGCGTAGCTTTGCCAATATAATTGACTTTACGATAATCTGTAAGAATGATTTCTAAAGCTGAAACAACAGATAAAATATCAAAAGGTGACACTTTTCCCATGTGACCAATTCTCAAAATGGTTCCTTTTAGTTTGCCTTGACCACCAGCAATAGTAATATTAAATCTTGATTTTAGTGTTGATTTAATATATGTTAATTCGTCTTTATCGTGAGGGATAAAAGAAGTAACAGTAGGAGAGGCATATGAGTCTTTAGTAACTAATAAATTTAAATCTAATGCTTTTAAACTTTCTCTTAAACCATCTCTAATCAAGTAATGTCTGTGAATGGTATTGTTAAATCCTTCTTTTTTAATAAGTGCAGCATAAGCGTTAACCGCTCTAAATAATCCAACATTTGGTGTGAATGGAGTAGAATTTTGTTCAATAGAATCAAAGTACTTATTTAAATTTAAATAAAAACGTGGTGTTTTAACTGCTTTAAATCGCTCTTGTGCACGATGATTATAAGCAACAAAAGATAGGCCAGGCGGTAACATTAAAGCTTTCTGGCTACCTGACACGAGTACATCAATATTGTCTCTTTCTAAATCGACATCAACGGCACCAATACAACTTACGCCATCGACAACGAAGTAAATGTCTTGATTGAATGCTTTAATCACTTTTCCTAATTTGTGTATAGGGTGAAGTACAGCAGTAGAAGTCTCGCAAAATTGGGTGAATACAGCAGTAATATCATGTTTAAGTGAATGTAAATATGTTTCAAATGCTTCAATGTCGACCGCTTTTCCCCATTCAACATCATAAACATGTACATTCTTATAATATGTTTCAGCAATTTGTTTAAAACGATTGCCAAATGCACCTGATACAATGACTACAAAATGATCCTCGGGATTGACTATATTTAACATACTAGCTTCTAAGACGCTAGTACCACTTGAAGTAAGAATCATTACTTTATTTTTAGTTCCAAAAATAGGTTTTAAATGATTAAATGCTTCTTCTGCGATAGCTTCAAAATCTGAAGAACGATGGCCTACCATTGATAAATTAAGTGCATGTGTGATTTCATCAGGTACAGGGGTTGGTCCAGGTGTTAATAATAAGGGTTCATAATAATACATCGTAAATCTTCCTCCTGATATAAGATTTTTTAATTTTACCAAATATTCTGAAAATTTAAAAGTCTAAAATAAAAAGCGGCAGTTAAATCGACCGCTTTTAGTTCTAATCTTGAATGGTTGCTTGAATTTCTATTTTAACGTTGTTTCGAATTGAGTTAGATATCATACAATGATGATCAGCAATATCTAATAGTTTAGGAAGTCGTTTATTAAGATGCGTTTTTTCTTCTTCTGTAAGAGATATTGTTGGATAATGAGTGATTTTTTCCATTTTAAATTTTCCATTTTCAAACACTGCGCTTCCAATTGACTTAATTTCTAAATGAATATTAGTAAATTTAGCTCTTTCAAGTGTAGCAGCTAAAGAGATAATATAACATGATGAGGCTGCTGCAACTAACATTTCATCGGGATTTGTCCCAGTTCCATTACCACCAAGTGAAGAGGGAATAGAAATTTGCTCAGAAATTACATCACCATTAACTTTACCGATTTCTTCACGACCTCCACGCCATGACGTATGAACTACAAAATCGTGTTTAACCATTATTATTGACCTCCTATATCATTATGGTAATTTAAGTGTAGTTGAACATATAATTAATTTAAAGGATGGTATTTAAAAATGAAAATACAAAAGCCTAATACATCATTTCAAATCGTTGCACACCGTGGATTATCGCAGAAATATCCTGAAAATACGGTAGAAGGTTTTAAAGCAGCCCTTATGCAACATATTGATATGTTAGAAATTGATGTACATTTTACAAAAGATAAACAATTAGTAGTCATTCATGACGATTCCATTGACCGCACATCGAATCAAAAGGGTAAAGTAAAAGATTTTACTTTAGAAGAATTAAAACAATTTGATTTTGGAATCAGACATGGTGAAACTTTTAAAAATACTCGTATTTCTACTTTTAGCGAAGTACTTTCTTTATTTAAAAATTACTCTAAAACATTACTTATTGAAATAAAAAAACCAGAACAGTATCCTGGCATTGAAAAAGCGTTACTTGAGGAACTCGATAAATTTCAAATTCCCTCTCATAGAGTCATTATTCAGTCATTTGATGTGGAAAGTGTTAAAAGAATGTCTGAATACACAAAGAAATATGCACTGGGTGTTTTAATAAGTAAAAAGCAATACTGGTACAAACAACCTGATTTTGAAAATATAGCTTCTTTTGCACAATTTATAAATCCTAACTATAAATTAATAAATAAAAAATTTATCAAGCGTGCTCATGAACATCATCTTAAAGTAATACCTTATACAGTAAATAACATGAAAGATGTGAAAAAATTGATTCATTTAGGAGTAGATGGAATTATCTCAGATATACCAGATAATATATTTAAATTATAAATAAAAAACCACCCTGACCAAAATGGAAAGGGTGGTAGAATATTAATCAACTTATCTTGAGTAGTACTCAACGATTAATTGTTCATTAATTTCAGCTGGTAATTCACTACGTTCTGGTAAGCGAACGAAAGTACTTTTTAAGCTGTCAGCATCGAAATCTAAATATTCTGGTACGAAATTGTTGATTTCAACAGATTCTTTAATGATATCTAAGTTTTGTGATTTTTCACGAACTGAGATAACTTGACCAGGTTTTAAAGTGTATGATGGGATGTCAACACGTTTACCATCAACTTCAATGTGACCATGGCCAACTAATTGACGAGCTTGACGACGTGTACGTGCTAAACCTAATGAGTAAACTACTGCATCTAAACGGCTAGCTAATAAAATCATGAAGTTTTCACCGTGTACACCGTGCTGTTTACCAGCAATATCAAATGTGTTACGGAATTGTCTTTCAGTCATTCCATATAAATAACGTAATTTTTGTTTTTCACGTAATTGTAAACCATATTCTGATAATTTTTTACGTTGGTTTGGACCATGTTGTCCTGGTGCGTAAGGACGTTTTTCTAATTCTTTACCAGTACCACTTAATGAGATACCTAAACGACGAGATTTTTTCCAGTTAGAACCTCTGAAACGAGCCATAATAAGACTCCTCCTTTTTCTTTTTTGTTGGAATGAATAAACAAAAAAGAGTGTTGTATGCTCATTAAGATATATTGTTTTATGTGTCTTCACCTTATAGCTACAGTTACATGACACGTCCACATCGGGAACAACATAGAGCTTAATAATATACAACTGCTATTTTCGTTAATTCACACAAAATTCATTGTACCATTATTTTTTAAAGTGTCAAGGAATCATTTAAATTTATTATTTTGATAATTGGTGTTCTAAGATAGAAACTATCTCTTCAAGTCCTTGTTGATCGCCTTTACTAAATCGTTGTGTAATAGGCGCATCTATATCTAACACGCCGATTATTTCATTATCAACATGAATTGGAACGACAATTTCAGATTTACTATTAGCATCGCAAGCGATGTGACCAGGAAATGTATTTACATCATCGACAAGTTGTGTTTGGTTATTTGCAACAGCAGTTCCACATACACCTTTTCCTATAGAGATATGCACGCAAGCAGGATGCCCTTGGAAAGGACCTAAAATAAGTTCATTATTTTCAATTAAATAAAATCCTACCCAATTGATTTGATCTAAGTTGTCATTGAGTAAAGCTGAAGTATTACTTAAAATTGCAATTAGATTTGTTTCATCTTCAATGAGACTTGCAAGTTGTTTACCTAATAAGTTGTAATTTGTTTCTTTAATTGTCGTCATATAAAAACCTCTCTATGTAATATTTTGTTTATTAGTATAAATGTAAAAATTTTTTCAATCAATTCTTTGAATTTTATTTTAATGACGGGATAAGATACGTTATAATAATGATAATATAGGAGGAGAATGAGATGGTTTTATACATTATATTAGCAATTATTATTATTATATTGATTGCTGTCGGTATTATGTTTTATTTACGTTCTAACAAACGTAAAATGGTTGAGCAAGCAGAAGAACGTAAATTAAAAGTTCAACAGTTACCTTTTGAAGATAATTTAGAAAAGTTATCAGCTTTAAACCTTAAAGGTGAAACGAGAACAAAATACGACGCGTTAAAACAAGATACATTAGATCACACTAATAACTATTTAGCACCAGTAGAAGAAAAAATTCATGACGCTGAGCTTCAACTTGATAAATTCCAATTTGCAGGAGCTCAAACTGAAATTGATGACGCTCATGAATTAATGGATAGATATGAAGCTGGTTATCAGTCACAAGTAGATGAAGTAAATGAAATTCTTTCTCTACATAAAGATAACGAAGCAATCTATGAAAAATGTAAAACAGAGTATCGTGAAATGAAAAGAGATGTTTTAGCAAATAGACATCAATTTGGAGAAGCGGCAGCTCCTCTTGAAAAACGTATTGAGGCTTTTGAACCAGAACTTGATCAGTATGACATGCTGAAAGAAGAAGGTAACTATGTACAAGCTCATAATCATATTAATGGATTAAATGAATCTATTAATGAAACAAAAAGATACATGGATGAAATTCCTGATTTAATTAGAGAAACTCAAAAAGAGTTACCAGGACAATTCCAAGATTTAAAATATGGTTGTAGAGATTTAAAAGTAAATGGTTATGACTTGGATCATGTAAAAATTGATGGTACATTACAAAGCTTAAAAACTGAATTAAATTTTGTAGAACCTATGATTAGTCGTCTTGAATTACAGGAAGCTAATGATAAATTGCAACAAATTAATGATAAGCTTGATGAAATGTATGATTTAATTGAGCATGAAGTAAAAGCTAAAAATGAAGTTGAAGAAACAAAAGAAGATATTACAAATGAATTATTCAAAGCGAGAGAAATGAACTATACGCTTAGAACAGAAATCGACTATATACGAGAAAACTATTTCATTAATGAAAGTGATGTTCATAGTATTAGACAACATGAAAATGAAATTCAAAATCTAGTTGTAGTATATGATGATATTCTAAAAGAAATGTCTAAATCTGCTGTGAGATACAGTGAAGTAAAAGATAATTTAGAATACTTAGATGAACATGTAAAAGTGATTAATGAAGAACAAGAAAAATTACAAAATCATCTGATTCAACTTAGAGAAGATGAAGCTGAGGCTGAAGATAATCTATTAAAAATTCAATCGAAAAAAGAAGAGATTTATCGTCGACTTCTTGCTTCAAACCTAACAAGTGTTCCAGAGCGATTTGTTATTATGAAAAATGAAATCGACCATGAAGTAAGAGCGGTCAGCGAACAATTTAACGAACGTCCGCTTCATGTTAAACAACTTAAAGATAAAGTTTCAAAAATTGTAATTCAAATGAATACTTTTGAAGATGAAGCGAATGATATATTAGTCAATGCAGTCTATGCAGAACGATTAATTCAATATGGAAACAGATATCGTAAAGATCATCATAGTGTAGATAAAAGTTTAAACGAAGCAGAACGTTTATTTAAAAATAACCGTTATAAGCGCTCAATTGAAGTATCAGAGCAAGCACTTGAAAGTGTAGAACCTGGTATAACAAAACATATTGAAAATGAAGTGATTAAAGGATAATACATTTTTATAGTTAGAGAATGACCTAGACATCCACATATTTCTAGGTTGTTCTCTTTTATTTTTTTAAAAAAATAGTATAATGCTTGAGTGTCTATTTTTAAGTCGAGAAATCTAAAATATGTTTTAGATATGTTATTGATGAAAGTGAGTGTTCTATATATGATTTATTTAGATAATGCTGCCACAACAAAACCGAACCAAGCGGTTTTAGATTCATTTCTAAAAGTAAGTGAGAAAGCTTATTATAATGCTAATAGTCCTCATCAAATGGGTTTACAATCAGAAAAAATATTATTACAGGCTAAGTCGCGTGTAAAAGAGATGTTAAACCTCAATAATAATACTGATGTCATTTTCACAAGTGGTGCCACTGAGTCTAATAATATTGCACTCAAAGGTATTGCATTAAGAAAAAAACAGTTTGCGAATGTAATCATTACCTCAGTATTAGAGCATCCATCAGTATTAGAAGTGATGCGTTATTTAGAAACACAAGGATTTATATTGAAATATGTGAATGTGACTCCAAATGGTCAAATAGATATTAATCATTTAGAACAATTAATGACGGATAATGTGGGCTTAGTAACATGTATGTATGTCAATAATGTTATGGGACAAATACAACCGATAAAAGAAATTGGCTCATTATTAAAACAATATCCTAAGGCACATTTTCACGTAGATGGCGTTCAGGCTTTAGGGAAAATTCCAATGCAATTAGAGAATGTAAATAGTGTAAGTTTTAGTGGTCATAAATTTAATGGTTTAAAAGGTCAAGGCATATTAATTATCGATAATAAGGAAAAAATTGAACCGACAGTATTTGGCGGTGGTCAAGAATATGGAATTAGAAGTGGTACTGTAAATTTAGCAATGAATGTTTCACTTGTGAAAGCAATGGAAATTGCAATTCAAAATTTAAATGAGCTTAATCATCGTCTATCACGTTATAATAAAGTAATTAGAGAAAGTTTAAGTCAATATAAAGGAGTGTATATTAATTCTCCAGAAAATAGTGCTCCGCATATTTTAAATATTGCTTTTCCAGGAGTAAAAGGAGAAGTGCTTGTTAATGCGTTCTCAAAATTGGATATTATGGTGTCGACTACAAGTGCATGTTCGTCTAAAAGAGAAAAATTAAATGAAGTTTTGTTAGCAATGGACATCGAGGACAACAGAATAGAGGGAAGCGTTCGCTTATCCATGGGTGAAACTACAACAGAAAAAGATATCGAACAATTTAAAGATAAATTTAAATTAATCTATGCTCAAATAAAGGAGTTGTTGAAATAAATGAAATATGATCATATTTTGGTAAGATATGGAGAACTTACGTTAAAAGGAACAAATAGAAAAAGATTCACAAATGTATTAAAAGAAAATGTGATTCAGTCATTACGTTCATTAGAAGGTACACGAGTTAAATGCGAGAGAGATCGCATGTTTATCTCGCTTTTTGAGGAAGCAAATGTAAATGAAGTCATGAATCGTTTAACAAAGATATTTGGCATAAAATCTATTAGTCCAGTATTTAAAACAACACAAAATCTTGAAGATATAAAACAACTTTGTGTTTCGTTAGCTAAAGACTTTGCACATGGAGATACTTTTAAAATTGATGTAAAACGTGTAGATAAATCATTTTCATTAGATACGTATCAACTACAAAGAGAACTAGGTGGTGTCATTTTAAAATCAGTTGATCATTTAAAAGTAGATGTTAAACGTCCGACACATAATATTAAAGTGGAAGTACGTAAAGAAGGCGTATATATCTATACTAAAGTTATCGATGGTGCTGGCGGATTACCTACAGGTACAGGTGGTAAAACACTTCTTCAGTTATCAGGTGGGATTGATTCACCAGTAGCTGGTATGGAAATGATGAAACGTGGCGTAAAAATAGAAGCTATTCATTTTCACAGTCCACCATTTACAAGTGAAAAAGCGAAAGATAAAGTGATTGAATTGACACGCATACTATCTGAACGTGTAGGACCCATTAAATTACATATTGTTCCTTTCACAGCACTTCAAAAACAAATCAATAAGTCTGTGCATCCACGATATACCATGACTTCTACTAGACGCATGATGTTACGAGTGACAGATATTATTTTAGAACGTATTGGAGCGAACGCTATCGTAAATGGTGAAAATTTAGGTCAAGTAGCTAGTCAAACATTAAAGAGCATGTACGCAATCAATGATGTTACATCTACTCCTATTTTAAGACCACTTATTTCTTTAGATAAAGAAGATATTATTAAAAAAGCAAAAGAAATAGGAACATTTGAAGTTTCAATACAGCCTTATGAGGATTGCTGTACGATTTTTACCCCTAAAAACCCTGTAACTGAACCAGATTTTGATAAAGTTGTTAAATATGAAAGTGTGTTTAACTTTGATGATCTTGTTCAAGAAGCAGCAGACAATGTAGAAACAATAGAGATTAATAAAGATTATAAAACTGAAAAAGATAAAAGTACTGATGCACTCATTGATGAATTATTTTAATATGAAAGTATTAAAGTAATTTAATAAGGGGTGGGCGTTATAGAACTAAGTTTTCATATTATTTTCATTATTATTAGTTTTGGTTTCTTGGCAGCATTTATAGATGCTGTTGTAGGTGGCGGTGGCTTAATATCAATTCCTGCACTCTTAGCTATAGGAATGCCGCCATCATTAGCATTAGGTACAAACAAATTAGCAAGTGCGTTTGGCTCATTAACGAGTGCAATCAAATTTTTAAAATCTGGAAATGTTGATAAAAAAATAGTATTTAGACTATTTCCGTTTGTATTTATATTTGCAGTTGGTGGAGCAAGTTTAGCTACTTTCTTGCCATCAGATGTTTTGAAACCACTCGTTATAGTCATATTGACACTTGTTTTAATTTACACCATTTTTAAGAAAGAATGGGGTAATGTCAGAACGTTCTCTAAATTTACTATTAGTAAAGCGATTGCCTTTATATCACTTCTGCTTTTAATTGGATTTTATGACGGATTCTTAGGCGGAGGTACTGGATCATTTATGTTATTTGTATTATTAATGTTTGGATTTGATTTTTTAAGTGCAGCTGGTAATGCAAAAGTATTAAACTTTGCTTCAAACGTTGGTGCATTAACATTATTTATTATTCTTGGTCAAGTAAATATAGCATATGGATTAATTATGGCAGTCAGTATGGTGATTGGGTCGTATACTGGTGCACATTTTGCAATCAAAAAAGGTGTAGGATATGTCAAAATTTTATTTATAATAGTTACCATTTTACTCATTTTAAAAAATACCTTTGATTATATCATGCAAATCATTTCAAATTAAAATAGTAGTTAGTGTTTTAAATGATTGAAATAAGTTTAAATACTATCGTATCATTAAACTATAATTTAAATAACTAATGGGAGGTCATATAATATGACAGAAATTACTTTTAAAAATAACCCTATAAATTTAGAAGGAACTGAGGTTTCAAAAGGAGATGTGGCTCCTAATTTTAAAGTTTTGGATAATAGTTTAAATGAAGTTACTTTAGATAATTTTAAAGGGCAAAAGAAATTGATTAGTGTTGTTCCTTCTATTGATACTGGCGTATGTGATCAACAAACTCGCAAATTTAATGAAGAAGCTTCTCAAGAAAATGGTGTAGTACTTACAATTTCAGCGGATTTACCTTTCGCTCAAAAAAGATGGTGTGCATCAAATGGTCTAGAAAATGTAATTACGTTAAGTGACCATAAAGATTTATCATTTGGTGAGCATTATGGTGTTGTTATGAAAGAAATGAGATTATTAGCGCGTTCTGTTTTCGTATTAGATGAAAACAATCATGTAGTTTATAAAGAGTTAGTTCAAGAAGGTACTGATTTTCCAAATTTCGAGGCTGCTTTAGAAGCATATCGTAATATTTAAGTCACTACTAAATGATTAAATTAAAGATATAATACTAATATTGTCCATATGTATTTTAAAATGAATGATTTCGTTTTAAGACATTTGCATTATGGACATTTTTTTATTGGAAAGGAATTGAATATGGCAGAAGAACAAACTATTATGGAAAGATTATTCCGAACTTTAGATGATAAAGCTAAGTCGTTAAATGAAGAAAATGGTCAAAGCTTTATAGAAAATTTAGGTTTAGCAATGGAAGATGTATATCGTAATCAACGTACCCTATTAGAACAAGCAACGCTTCAAGATCGTCGAAAAGCATTTCAATTTGCTTACTTAAGCTTATTACAAGAAGAAAATATTCAGGCAAATCATCAAATTACACCAGATTCTATTGGCTTAATTTTAGGTTTTTTAGTACAAAAATTTATAGAAAATAATAAAGAATTACAGATTGTTGATATTGCAAGTGGAGCTGGTCATTTAAGCGCTACAGTGAATGAAGTATTAAAAGATAGCGAAGTTATGCATCACTTAATTGAAGTAGATCCTGTTTTATCGAGAGTTAGTGTGCATCTAGCGAATTTTTTAGAAATACCATTCGATGTGTATCCTCAAGATGCGATTATGCCATTACCATTGGAGGAAGCTGATGTGGTTATTGGAGATTTTCCTATTGGATATTATCCTTTAGATGAACGTAGTAAAGAAATGAAACTTGGATTTGAAGAAGGCCATAGTTATTCACACTTTTTACTGATCGAACAAGCCGTCTATGCTTTAAAACAAAGTGGCTATGCTTTTTTAGTAGTACCTAGTAATATTTTTGAAGATGAACATGTGAAACAGTTACAAAATTTTATTACTACAGAAACTGAAATGCAAGCATTTTTAAATCTTCCTAAAACATTGTTTAAAAATGAAAATGCACGTAAATCAATTTTAATACTACAAAAGAAAAAAGCAAATGAAACTAAGCCTGTAGAAGTGTTATTAGCTAATATTCCGGATTTTAAAAATCCTAATCAATTCCATGGTTTTATTAACGAATTAAATGAATGGATGGACGCAAATCATTCACAAAAATAAACTGTGATATTCTTGAATTACTTCTGTATTAGTGGTTAAATAGATATGGATATTTAATATATAAATTGGAGGACAATGAATCATGTCTAAATTAGTTTTAGCGATTAATGCGGGAAGTTCTTCTTTAAAGTTCCAACTTATCAGAATGCCTGAAGAAGAATTAGTTACAAAGGGCTTAATTGAGCGTATTGGTATTAAAGATTCAATATTTACTATTGAAGTAAATGGTGAAAAAGTAAAAAGAGTTAAAGATATTAAAGATCATGAAGAGGCAATTAATATCATGTTAGATAGCTTCAAAAAACATGGTATTATTAATGATATTAATGATATTGCTGGTACAGGGCATCGTGTTGTTCATGGTGGAGAATTATTCCCTAAATCTGCTTTAGTCACTGATGAAGTAGAAGAAAAAATTGAGTCATTAAGTGAATTAGCGCCATTACATAATCCTGCAAACTTAATGGGAGTTCGTGCCTTTAGAAAGTTATTACCTAATATTCCACATGTTGTAGTTTTTGATACTTCATTCCATCAAACTATGCCAGAAAGTTCTTATTTGTATAGTTTACCATATCACTATTACAAAGATTTTGGTATTCGTAAATACGGTTTCCATGGTACAAGCCATAAATATGTATCACGTCGTGCGGCTGATATTTTAGAAAAACCTATTGAAGAATTACGTATTATTTCTTGTCATATTGGTAATGGTGCGTCAATTGCTGCAATTGATGGTGGGAAATCTATCGATACATCAATGGGCTTCACTCCATTAGCAGGTGTAACAATGGGTACACGTTCAGGAGATATTGATCCAGCTTTAATTCCATTTATTATGGAAAAAACAGGTAAAACTGCTGATGAAGTTTTAACAGTTTTAAACAAAGAATCTGGATTATTAGGTATCTCTGGTACTTCAAGTGATTTACGTGATTTATTAGGTGAAGCTGCCAATGGCGATGAACGAGCTGAACTTGCTTTAGATATTTTTGCTTCTAGAATTCACAAATACATTGGTTCTTATGCTGCTAGAATGCATGGCGTTGATGTTATTGTCTTCACAGCAGGCGTCGGTGAAAATTCATCACCAATACGTGCTAAAATTTTAGAAGGCTTAGAGTTTATGGGTGTTTATTGGGATCCTAAGAAAAATGAATCTACTCACGGTGAAGAAGCTTTCATAAATTACCCACACTCTCCAGTTAAAGTAATTGTTGTTCCAACTAATGAAGAAGTCATGATTGCAAGAGACACAGTAAAATTCGGTGAATTATAAGATATATATAAAACGATGAGATTAAACTTATCTCATCGTTTTTTAGAACATAACAGGGGAATAGAACAAAATTCATATTGAATTTGTTGTCCCACTCTAATGTTGTATCTCTAACATATTAAAGAGGTCTGAGACACTTCCTTATGTCTCAGACCTCTTTATTTAAATACATTACTTTATTAAGAAAATTGTTTTCTAAATTCAGGAGTTGCAACTTCAGGTTGGAAATCTTCTGGAATTTCTTCAGTACGCACGACAAGTACATCACATGGTGCATGACGAACGATTGCTTCTGAAACAGAACCAACGATAAATCGTTCTACTGCATTTAATCCTGAAGTACCACACATTATTAAGTCGACACCTAATTCATTTGCTAACTTTTTAGGTATAATCGCTTTAGGTGATCCAAATTCTAAACGAGTTTCTACATTTGTAACACCTGCACGTGAAGCAACTTCTTTATAGCCTTTTAAAAGTTCATCAGAAAAACCTTTAGATTTTTCTGTGAATTGAGCATCGTACACTTCATAAGAAGAGTAAGTTCTTGAATCGATAATATTAACAATAGTTAATTGAGCATCATTACGTTTAGCAACGTCTACAGCTTTGTTGAATGCCCATTCTGCTTCATGTGAACCATCAACTGCGATTAAAATGTTTTTATAAGTTAACATCTTAATTCCCCCTTAACTTTTCTTAATTCAATTTTAACATAAATTTCTGAATATTTAATATTTATAATTCAACAATTATGTGGACATTGTGTATCTTTGATGATTGCGCTTTCATTACTTTGGCGTTACCATAAGGAGTGGAGGTGGATGGAATGAAAATCGGTATTCCAAAAGAAATAAAAAATAATGAGAATAGAGTAGGTCTATCACCAAGTGGTATACATGCATTAGTTGAACAAGGACATACAGTACTTGTTGAAACAAACGCAGGTTCTGGTTCATATTTTGAAGACGGAGATTATAAACAGGCTGGTGCAGAAATAGTTAATGATGCAAAAACAACTTGGGATGTAGACATGGTGATTAAAGTAAAAGAACCATTAGAAGAAGAATATAAATATTTCAGAGAAGGTCTTATCTTATTCACATATTTACATCTTGCTAATGAGGAAAAACTTACTCAAGCATTAGTTGATAATAAAGTAGTAAGTATTGCCTACGAAACAGTTCAATTACCAGATCGTTCTTTACCTTTATTAACACCAATGAGTGAAGTTGCAGGACGTATGTCAGCTCAAATTGGTGCAGAATTCTTACAAAAAATTAACGGTGGAATGGGTATTCTACTTGGTGGCGTGCCAGGTGTACCAAAAGGCAAAGTTACTATTATTGGTGGCGGTCAAGCAGGTACAAATGCTGCTAAAATTGCTTTAGGATTAGGTGCAGATGTAACTATTTTAGATGTAAATCCTAAACGTTTAGCGGAATTAGAAGATTTGTTTGACGGTCGTGTTAATACAATAATGTCTAATCCACTTAATATTGAAAATGCAGTTAAAGAAAGTGACTTAGTTATTGGTGCAGTATTAATTCCTGGAGCGAAAGCACCAAGTTTAGTTACTGAAGAAATGATTAAACAAATGAAAGACGGTTCGGTAGTAGTCGACATTGCTATTGACCAAGGTGGTATCTTTGAAACTACTGATAAAATCACGACACATGATGATCCAACTTATATTAAACATGGTGTTGTACATTATGCAGTAGCGAATATGCCTGGTGCAGTTCCACGTACGTCTACTATTGCTCTTAATAATGCGACTTTACCTTATGCACAGTTACTTGCTAATAAAGGATATAAAGAGGCATTTAAAGCAAATCAACCTCTTTCATTAGGTTTAAATACGTATAAAGGTTATGTAACAAATAAAGGTGTTGCAGAAGCTTTTGATTTAACTTATACATCTATTGAAGATGCATTAAAAGAATAATCTAAATTAATTCAATAAAAAGCGGAATACCATTCTTTATGAGTGACTATTCCGCTTTTTTGATATAAAAGAGAGATTTAATTTTAAATTACTTATTATAATGTGTAAGTACTTCAAACCCAGTATCAGTGACTAAAATATCATCTTCAATTCTGACGCCAGCGACATCAGGCACATAAATGCCAGGTTCAATTGTAATCACCATACCTGCTTCAAGTAAATTTGTATTTGTACTTGATACATCTTGATATTCATGTTCTTCTAAACCGAGTCCATGTCCTAATCGATGAGGGAAGAAATCACCGTAACCCGCTTCTGAAATAATGTCTCTAGCAATTTTATCAATATTTTGTAAAGGGATACCTGGTTTAATTGCTTCAATAGCACTTTGTTCAGCTTTTAATACAATATCATAAATCGTTCTTGCTTCTTTACTTGGTTCACCAAATTTTACAGTTCTTGTCATATCACTACAATAATGATTATAGACTACACCTAAATCAAATAATACATATTCATTCTTAACTAATGTTCGATCTCCAGGTGTACCATGTGGAGATGCAGCATGGTCACCAAATAGTACCATTGTATCGAAACTCATTTCACTAACGCCATATTTTTTAATTTCATTTTCAATATGATTTACAACTTCTCTTTCAGTTACGCCTTCAGATAAAAATGAAACACCAATATCTATACATTTATCTGCAAGTTCAGCAGCTTTTTTTATATTTTTAACTTCATTTTCATCTTTAATATTTCTTAGCTTTTTAATAGTTAAATCGATATCTTCATACGCTTTAACGTTAAAGTTATTCGTAAGTTCTCGTTGACGTTTAACAGTGAGATGTTCACTTTCAATTAATAATTTATCAAATGTATGGGGTGCTAAATCGAAAGGACTCTCAGTATCTAAATAGCCAACAATATTTCCATTAAAAGATGAATGCTTAACTTCTTCAACTTCCATTTTAGGACAATATAATGTGCATTCACCATTTGAAGTTATAAGTAACGCAAACAATCTTTCATGAGGTTCACTTCTATAACCTGTGAAGTAGAATATATTAAGTGGAGTAGTAATCCATGCTGCATCAGCATTTTTATCTTTTAATGTTGCAATAATTTCGTCTGTTTTAATCATAATACGTATCCTCCTATAGTTTAATCAATTTAATTTTACGTCTAAATAGAAATGAATTCAAAGTGTTTCAAGTTATAAATATAATTATCAGGGTATAATAATAATATTAAAATATAGGAGGTTCTATATATGAAACTTTCATTTCATGGACAGTCAACGATTTATTTTGAAAGTAATGGTAAAAAAATAATTGTTGATCCATTTATTTCTGGTAATGATAAAAGTGATTTAGATGAGCAGACATTAGATGTGGATTATATTATTTTAACGCATGGACATGGTGATCATTTTGGTGATGTAGTTGAATTAGCTAATCGCAATCATGCTACAGTGATTGGTTCTGCAGAAGTACAAGGCTATTTAACCACGTATCATGGAATTGAACACGCACATGGTATGAATATTGGCGGTAAATACCAATTTGATTTCGGTACAGTAAAATTTGTTCAAGCCTTCCACAGTTCAAGTTATACTAATAAAGATGGAATACCTGTTTATTTGGGTATGCCAATGGGTGTTATCATTGAAGCAGAAGGTAAAACAATTTACCATGCCGGAGATACTGGTTTATTTAGCGATATGAAATTAATTGCTGAACGTCATCCAGTAGATGTATGTTTTATTCCTATTGGTGATAATTTTACTATGGGTATTGAAGATGCAAGTTATGCAATAAATGAATTCATTAAACCTAAAATTTCAGTGCCTATTCATTACAATACATTCCCATTAATTGAACAAGATCCAGAGAAATTTAAAGAAGCTGTATCTCAAGGAGAAGTACAAATTTTACAACCTGGTGATGAAGTGACATTTTAATGATATATAG
>NZ_JANJPM010000018.1:0-50272 GCF_026222585.1 Staphylococcus sp. SUC_1.2
TAATTTTAACCATAGTATTATTACGAATAGAAACTTCTAAAAAAATAATTATTTTATCATCAATACCTTTGTTTAATAGCTATTATAAAATTTTTAAAACTTATCAAATATCTAATGATTTAAGTCTATTTTATAAAAATGGCGTAAGTTTACAGGACATTGTTACAACATATATTAAACAAAATGATAATGAATATTTAAGGTTTCTAGGAGAATTTTTAATGGATAAAACTAATAGAGGTGAAACTTTAGCAAATAGTTTAGCTATGATGCCGTGTTTTCAAAAAGACTTAATTAAATTTATAAAGCAGGGAGAAAAAAGTGCCAAATTAGATATAGAACTTAAAATTTACTCAAGTATTTTAATTAATAGATTTAAAGAAAAATCACTTCTTCATACAAAAATCATTCAACCAATTATTTTTCTGTTTCTAGGCTTGTTCATTGTTAGTTTGTATTTAGTAATTATGTTACCAATGTTTCAGTTAATGCAAAATATTAAATGATAAGGAGTTTAATATGAAGAATCACTTTGAAAATTTAAAAAAGTTAAAAGCCTTTACTCTAATAGAAATGTTATTAGTATTACTAATTATCAGCGTATTACTAATATTAATTATTCCAAACATTGCAAAACAAACAGCTCATATCCAGTCCACAGGTTGTGAAGCTCAAGTCAAAATGATAAATAGTCAAATAGAAGCATATACATTAAAACATAATCGAACACCTTCTAATATAAATGATCTTATAAATGATGGCCTTATAAAAGAAGGACAAAAACAATGCAGATCGGGAGAAACAATTACAATATCTAATGGTGAGGCTATTGCGAACTAGTAAAATTAATGCGTTTACTCTTCTTGAAACATTGCTTACCTTATTAATTTTAATAATAATTATTATGATTTCCCCAAGCATTTATACAAAAACTAAATTAGATTTAATCGAAAGTGAATTAAAAGTAAAAAATATTATCACCCAATTAGAGTATATAAAATCAAAAGCAATCGCTGAGAACCAATCAATTACAATTGTATTTAGCAAACAAGCCACAGAAATGAATATTATTGAACAAAATGGAAATAAATACAAATTAGGATTATTTGGCACTAAAATTATTTCAGTTGCAAAAGTACACACCATAACATTCAATAATGAAGGTAAAATCAATCGTTTTGGATCAATCATTTTGAAAGCTAAAGAGAATATTTACAGAGTAATTTTTAACATTGATAAAGGAAGGATAAGATTTGTTAAATTATCAAATTAGGGGAAGTTTATTAATTGATAGTTTATTAGGCTTTTTGATTCTAACTTTTATTACTTTAATATTCTTACCTCTATTACAACAATTAAATTTCAATTTACGTAATCAATACGAAATTTTAGATATGAAAAGTGCTATTATCACAAGCCAAAAACATTATAGTATTAAAGAATTAAAGAAGGGGATAACTATAGGAAAATATGAAATTAAAATTTATAAAAATACGATATGCAATAATAATAGTTTATCTAAGAATAAGGTCTGTGTTCAGCTCAGTAACTAAAGGATTTACATTTATAGAAATGCTAATATCCTTATTAATTACTATAATTATTTTAACTATAATACCCCATCTATTTCGTTTGACTGATACTTACTTAAGTGCGGCCTATGAATTTGACCAATTAGAATATTCATTTTTTCAATTGGACCTTAATAAAATGACCAATTCTAAAGCAATATCTTTAAAATTAATTGATGAACATTCAATTTTACTCAAACAACAAAATCAAAATAGTTTCATTAAATATCAAAATCATAAAATTATTTTTGTAAGTAACAATAGAGGAAATATTACACTACTAAATAATGTTTTAAATGCGAAGTTCATTTCCAATCATAAAGGAATTATAGGAGTGTTTCTAAGGATTGGAAGTAGGGAGAATTACTATGACAAATCACTTTACTTATAATTATAAAGGTTTTATAAGCATATATACTATGCTCATATTTATCATATATTTATCAATCATCTCTTTTTATACAACTCAATATAGTTTAAAATTGAAGACAATTCATAACATTAATAGTTATTATGATTTGAAGATAAATCAACTATTTGAAAAAGGGTGATGCTATTGAACAAAAAAAATTCGCCAATAATTCTTATCGGCTTTATGGGCACAGGTAAAAGTACTATTGGAGAATACTTATCATTAGAAAAACAATTAAGTTTCATAGATTTAGATGTATACATAGAAATAAAGGAAAATAAAACAATACCAGAAATCTTTGAAGAAGTTGGAGAAATCGGTTTTAGGAAGATAGAATATAACTATTTAACTGAATGCACAAAAAAATACGATGTTATTGCAACAGGTGGTGGCGTTATCGAATATATTGAATCACTAAATTATTTGAAACAGTATAAATACATTTTTTGGCTAGATTGTGACATAGATGTCATCGTTAAGAGAGTAACAAACGACAAACATAGACCAAATGCAATTGATAAATCCAAAAAACAGTTAAATAACTTGTATTTATCAAGGATTTCAAGATATAATGAAATCGCATTCATGAAAGTGAATAGTGATAAAACAATCAGAGAAATTTATAATGAGATTATAAATTATCTTACTTGCGGTTGATCAGTATTAGAGAGAATAAAAATATTGTACTTAAATTTAAGTACAATGATTTTTATCGCCGAAGGTGCAAGTTAACTACTAAACTCTCAGGCAAAAGGATAATACTGCTACGCATTCCTGGATTAAGTGTATAAACAGGGTAGCTATTTGCTACTCTGTTTTTTATAAAAATTATAGGGGGTTTTCTAATGACAAGCGAATTAAAAAAAACACCATTGTATCAAAATTATGTTGACAGTGGTGCAAAAATAGTAGAATTCGGTGGATGGGCAATGCCTGTTCAATTTACAAGTATCAAAGAAGAACATAATGCTGTTAGATATGAAGTAGGTATGTTCGATGTAAGCCATATGGGAGAAATCTCTATAAAAGGCAATGATGCAAGTAAATTTGTCCAATACTTACTTTCAAACGATACTAACAACCTTACTGATACTAAAGCTCAATATACTGCTTTATGTAACGAAGAAGGCGGTATTATTGATGACTTAGTAACATACAAAATTGGCGACAATGATTATCTATTAATTGTTAACGCTGCAAATACAGATAAAGATTTTGCTTGGGTACAAAAACATGCACCTAAATTTGATGTTGAAGTATCAAATGTATCTAATCAATTCGGTCAGTTAGCTGTTCAAGGTCCTAAAGCAAGAGATTTGGTAAGCGGGTTAGTTGATATAGATGTAAGTGAAATGAAACCATTTGATTTCCAACAAAACGTTACTCTATTTGGAAAAAATGTTATCTTATCTCAATCTGGTTATACAGGTGAAGACGGATTTGAAATCTATTGTGAAGCAAAAGACACAGTAGACATTTGGAACGGCTTCATTGAACATAATGTAGTTCCATGCGGTCTCGGTGCACGTGATACATTAAGATTAGAAGCTGGCCTACCATTACATGGTCAAGATTTAACAGAATCTATCACACCATATGAAGGCGGAATTGCTTTTGCTGCTAAACCACTGATTGAAGAAGACTTCATCGGTAAATCAGTGTTAAAAGACCAAAAAGAAAATGGTTCAGAACGTAGAACTGTTGGCTTAGAGTTACTTGATAAAGGTATTGCAAGAACTGGTTATCCTGTTTTAGACCTTGATGGTAATGAAATTGGGGAAGTTACTTCAGGAACACAAGCACCATCTTCAGGTAAATCAATCGCTATGGCAATTATTAAGCGAGATGAATTTGAAATGGGACGTGAATTATTAGTTCAAGTACGTAAAAGACAGCTTAAAGCTAAAATTGTTAAGAAAAACCAAATTGAAAAATAATTAAGGGGTGTGTATTGTGAGTCATCGTTATATACCATTAACTGAAAAAGATAAAAAAGAAATGCTAGATAAAATTGGCGCAAGTTCAATTAATGAATTGTTCGGAGATGTGCCTAAAGATATTTTATTAAATAGAGATTTAAATATTGCTAGTGGTGAAGCTGAAACTTCTTTATTAAGAAGACTTAATACAGTTGCAAATAAAAACGTAACTAAAGAAACTCATGCATCTTTCCTAGGTGCTGGCGTTTATGACCATTATGCTCCAGCTATTGTAGATGCAATGATTTCACGTTCTGAATTCTATACAGCATATACACCGTATCAACCAGAAATTTCACAAGGTGAATTACAAGCGATTTTTGAATTCCAAACATTGATTTGTGAATTAACAGATATGGATGTAGCTAACTCATCTATGTATGATGGTATTACTAGTTTTGCTGAAGCTTGTATCTTAGCATTCAATCATACTAAGAAAAATAAAATTGTAGTATCTAAAGGTCTTCATTATCAAGCACTTCAAGTGTTAAAAACTTACGTTAAAGTTAGAGAAGAATTTGAAATTGTTGAAGTTGATTTAGATGGAACAATTACAGACTTAGAAAAATTAGAACAGGCTGTAGACGATGAAACTGCTGCAGTAGCAGTTCAATATCCTAACTTCTATGGTTCAGTGGAAGACTTAGAAAAAATCCAATCATTTATTGAAGGCAAAAAAGCATTATTTATCGTTTATGCTAATCCATTAGCATTAGGCCTATTGACACCTCCAGGTTCATTTGGTGCTGATATTGTAGTAGGAGACACACAACCATTTGGTATACCAACACAATTTGGTGGACCACACTGTGGTTATTTCGCAACTACAAAAAAATTAATGCGTAAAGTGCCTGGTAGATTAGTAGGACAAACACAAGATGATGAAGGTAACCGTGGATTCGTTCTAACTTTACAAGCCCGTGAACAACATATTCGTCGTGATAAAGCCACTTCTAATATCTGTTCAAACCAAGCATTAAACGCACTTGCATCATCAATTGCTATGTCAGCTCTTGGTAAACAAGGTATTTACGACATTGCAGTTCAAAACTTAGAACACGCAAATTATGCTAAAAATCAATTTAAAGACAATGGTTTTGAAGTGCTTGATGGTACTTCATTCAATGAATTTGTTGTCAAATTCGATCAACCAATCAAAGATATAAATAAAAAATTAGCAGAACATGGATTTATTGGAGGCTTTGATTTAGGTGAAGCCTCAGCAGATTTCGAAAATCATATGTTAATTGCTGTTACTGAATTAAGAACTAAAGATGAAATTGATACATTTGTTAAGAAAGCTGGTGAGCTAAATGGTAGTAAGTAAGTCAAGTCCATTAATTTTTGAAAGATCTAGAGAAGGTAGATATGCATACTCATTACCTCAAAGCGATATAAAAACAGATTCAGTTGAAAGTATTCTTGATGATAAATTTATTCGTAAAAATAAAGCAGAGTTTCCTGAAGTTGCAGAATTAGATTTAGTTCGTCATTATACTGAATTATCAAATAAAAACTTTGGTGTAGATTCAGGGTTTTATCCACTCGGATCATGTACTATGAAATATAATCCTAAAATCAATGAAAAAGTTGCTCGCATACCTGGATTTGCAGAGTCACATCCTTTACAAGAAGAAGAGCAAGTTCAAGGTTCTTTAGAAATTGTGTATAGTTTACAAGAAGAACTTAAAGAAATTACTGGTATGGATGAAGTTACATTACAACCAGCTGCAGGTGCTCATGGTGAGTGGACTGCTTTAATGATTTTCAAAGCGTATCACTTAGATAATGGTGAAGGTCATCGTGATGAAGTTATTGTTCCTGACTCAGCTCATGGTACAAACCCTGCATCTGCGTCGTTTGCTGGTTTTAAAGCTGTTACAGTTAAATCAAATGAACGTGGTGAAGTTGATATTGAAGACTTAAAACGCGTTGTTAATGAAAATACTGCTGCAATTATGTTAACTAATCCTAACACTTTAGGTATTTTCGAGAAAAACATCATGGAAATCCGTGAAATTGTACATGAAGCAGGCGGATTATTATACTATGACGGTGCAAACTTAAATGCCATTATGGATAAAGTACGTCCTGGAGATATGGGATTTGATGCGGTTCATTTAAACTTACACAAAACATTCACTGGTCCTCACGGTGGCGGTGGTCCAGGTTCAGGTCCAGTTGGTGTAAAAAAAGAATTAGCTAGTTATTTACCAAAACCAATGGTAATCAAAGATGGAGATACTTTTAAATACGATAATGATATTAAAAACTCAATTGGACGTGTAAAACCATTCTACGGTAATTTTGGTATTTACTTAAGAGCATACACATATATAAGAACTATGGGTGCTGAAGGTTTAAGAGAGGTTTCTGAAGCAGCAGTTCTTAATGCTAATTATATTAAAGCTAGCTTAAAAGACCACTATGAAATTCCATATGAGCAATATTGTAAACATGAATTCGTATTAAGTGGTTCTAAACAAAAAGAACATGGAGTCCGTACCTTAGATATGGCAAAACGTTTATTAGACTTTGGTGTTCATCCACCAACAATTTATTTCCCACTTAACGTTGAGGAAGGTATGATGATTGAACCAACTGAAACAGAATCTAAAGAAACGTTAGATTACTTTATCGATGCTATGATTCAAATTGCTGAAGAAGCTAAAAATGATCCAGATAAAGTATTAGAAGCACCACATAGTACAATAATTGATAGATTAGATGAAACTACCGCAGCGCGTAAACCTGTTTTAAAATTTGATAATCTACATGAAGAAAAAGAATAATTTAAAACTTTGACCCTGTAACCAATTTAATTGATTACAGGGTCTTCCCTATTTTAAACTTAAGTGAAATATTTTATGTTTATTCTATTTTTAGAAAACGTTTCTAAATGATTTTCACATAAATAATTAAAAAACTCTTAAAGAACATCTTTAAGAGTTAGTAAGCAGACAAGAGATTATTTTTTAGTTTTAATCTTACCTGTCCATTTTTTGTATCCACCTTTTAACATATAAATATCTTTATAGCCATTTTTTTTAAGGATACGTGCTGCACGATACCCTGCGACACCGTTTGCATCACAAAGATAAATAGGTTGATCTTTACGTAAACCTTGATATCTTTGACTAAACATTGATATTGGAATGTTACGAGCGCCATTAATATGTCCGTAATCATAGTCTACTTTCTCACGAACATCAATCACTTGAGCTTTTCTTAAACCTTTGTGAAATTCATTCTGCTCAAGTTCAGTGACTGCTCGTTTATTCATAAACCAATTTCCAAGCATATATAAAATAATTATGACTATAATAGCTAAAGCTATAATCAAAGATACATTCATATTGCATCCTCCCTAATTAACCGATATTATAATTATAAGGCTGTTAGCTAAATTTATCAAAATTTTTTATTGGCTATTTTTATCAAAGATTTATATGTAAAATTTAATATTTTTCTATAGATAATTATATGTTGTGATTGGAGATTATTTTATGACAGAGACATGGAATTTTATAAATACAGGAAGCCATGATCCATATTATAATATGGCAATGGATGAAGCACTCTTAAACTTCGTATCAAGAGGGGAAATTGACCCTGTTGTCAGATTTTACACTTGGAATCCTGCAACGTTATCTGTAGGGTATTTTCAAAGATTAAAGAAAGAAATTGACATTGATAAAGTTAATGAAAAAGGATTTGGATTAGTAAGAAGACAAACTGGTGGTAGAGGGGTTCTTCATGATAAAGAATTAACATATAGTGTTATTGTTTCGGAAGAACATCCTAATATGCCTTCTACCGTAACTGAAGCATATCGTGTCATTTCAGAAGGATTACTTGAAGGATTTAAATTATTAGGTTTTGAAGCATATTTTGCGATTCCACGTTCCAAAGAAGAACGAGAAAAATTAAAACAACCTCGAAGTGCTGTTTGTTTTGATGCACCTAGTTGGTATGAATTAGTTGTTGAAGGTAGAAAAATTGCAGGAAGCGCTCAAACTAGACAAAAAGGCGTTATTTTACAACATGGTTCCTTATTACAAGATGTTAACGTTGATGAGCTTTTCGATATGTTCATTTTTAAAAATGATCGTCTAAAAGATAAGATGAAAAAAGCGTTTGTTGATAAAGCTGTAGCGATTAATGATATTTCTGATAGACATATATCAATTGAAGAAATGGAAAAAGCATTTGAAGAAGGATTTAAAAAGGGGTTAAACATAGAATTCAAACCACTTACTTTATCAGATGAACAAATAAAAGAAGTAAAAGAATTAGAAGAAAAATATCGTTCTGATGAATGGTTATATAAAAAATAAAAAATCATAGGATGGCTAATATTTGGTCATCCTATGATTTTTTTTATTTTCTATTTCTCTTTTTATATTTTCTTGCTGCTCTTCTATATTTACGTTGATCTTCAGTTAAGAAAAAGAAATAGTATATTAAATAAATAATTAACGCAATGATTAAAAAGGTGAAAATCGTTTTAGCAAAAGACATCATAAATACATTTAAATTCAAAATCAAGCCAATTGCAGCAATTAAAATTACTAAATAAAACAATATATTTTTCAAATCAAAAACTCCTATTATGAATTGTTAGACATGTTCACTTGAGATAGTTTAGTCTTGCCTTTATTCAACTTATTCGTATTATTATTTTCATATCCGCTCTTAATATCTTTAAATGCCGATTGTAACTCTTTGTTAATTTGTCTAATATTTTTATCTTCATTTTTATTTGCACTAGATAAATCTTTTTTAGTCACGGCACCCTTATACTTACCATAAGCATCATCAATACCATTAGCAATAGTATTTAATTTTTCAAGATTTTGCTTTTTGTCTTCTTTCTTATTTTTAGACAAATCCAACTGATTATAATTACTAATAACTTTAGTAATATCTTGATAATATTTAGACGAAGCATCTAAAAATTTAGCTTCTTTATTATTATCAACTGTTTTGGAAACATTTTTTTTATCTTTATTAAGAGCCTCAACTTGTGCTTTTTGATTACTTATATCTTGATTTAGCTGTTGAATATCTAACTTCAAGTTATGGTTTTGATCTCTTAATTTGGTTGTCTTATCTTCCAATGGTCCTAAATTTTGAGAGCCACAACCAACCAATAAACATGAAGCTCCAATAATAACGATTAATTTTTTCATTAAAATCTCCCTAAACCAAAATCTCTTTATTTCTAAAATAATTATGCTATTATTTTAATGTAAATAGAGCAAATGTACAAACGTTATACTAGGAGTGATTTGTATGAATAAATTAGCAAAAGTTCAAGACTTACTAGATGTTCAACAATTGGATGCTTTAGTTATTTTATCAGATTATAATCGTAGATATTTATCAGATTTCACTGGTACAAGTGGTGCATTAATAATTTCAAAAAATAACTATCAATTAATTACTGATTTTCGATATATTGAACAAGCAACTAATCAAGCAACTAAATTTAACATCATCAAACGCAGTGGTGGTTTAATTGAAGCGATTGTAGAAATTATTAATCATGAACAATTTAATCATGTTGGTTTTGAAGGACACTTAGTGAGTTATGATACATACCAAACATTAGATCAATCGAAAGCTAAATTAATCTCTATTGGAAATGAGATTGAAAAAATCAGAGAAATAAAGACACCCGAAGAGATAGAAAAGATTAAATACGCTGCTAAAATAGTTGATGATACATATAACTATGTATTAGATATTGCAAAGGTTGGAATGACTGAAAGAGAATTAAAAAGTAAATTAGAAGCTAAAATGTTAGAATTAGGCGCAGATGGCCCTTCATTTGACACAATTGTAGCATCTGGTTATAGAGGCGCTTTACCTCATGGTGTAGCAAGTGATAAAGTCATAGAGCAAGGCGATATGATTACGCTTGATTTTGGGGCATACTATAGAGGATATTGCTCTGATATAACAAGAACATTTGCTATAGGGGAACCTGACTCTA
Source organism: Staphylococcus sp. SUC_1.2 (assembly GCF_026222585.1). Classification (NCBI taxonomy): domain Bacteria; kingdom Bacillati; phylum Bacillota; class Bacilli; order Caryophanales; family Staphylococcaceae; genus Staphylococcus; species Staphylococcus sp. SUC_1.2. Next base: position 9,961 of record NZ_JANJPM010000018.1, read on the forward strand.
AGATGAAAGATATTTATAACATTGTTCTCAATTCCCAAATTAAAGCAATCAACGAAATAAAAGCTGGAATGACTGTAGCTGAGGCTGACGCGTTATCAAGAGACTATATTGAATCTCATGGTTATCGGGAGGCATTCGGTCACTCTCTTGGACATGGAATTGGATTAGACATTCATGAAGGACCATTATTATCTAAAAATGCAAAGGGTATAATACAAGTAAATAATTGTGTTACTATTGAACCAGGTATTTATGTTGATGGTCTTGGTGGCGTACGTATAGAAGATGATATTTTAATAACTGAAAATGGTTGTGAAGTCTTTACTAAATGTACAAAAGACCTTATTATTTTATAGAAAGCGCATATTTGAGGAGGAAACTGAATGATTTCGGTTAATGATTTTAAAACAGGTTTAACAATTTCAGTAGATAATGGCATTTGGAAAGTTATCGATTTCCAACATGTAAAACCAGGTAAAGGTTCTGCATTTGTACGTTCTAAATTACGTAATTTAAGAACAGGTGCAATTCAAGAGAAGACATTTAGAGCTGGGGAAAAAGTTGAACAAGCAATGATTGAAAATCGTCGTATGCAATATTTATATGCTGATGGAGATAATCATGTATTCATGGATAATGAGACGTTTGATCAAACTGAATTATCAGCTGATTATTTAAAAGATGAATTAAAATATTTAAAAGCTAACATGGAAGTTCAAATCCAATCATATGAAGGTGAAACAATCGGAGTTGAACTACCTAAAACTGTTGAATTAGAAGTTACTGAAACTGAGCCAGGTATCAAAGGTGATACTGCCACTGGAGCAACTAAATCAGCTACAGTTGAAACAGGTTATACTTTAAATGTACCTTTATTCGTTAATGAAGGTGATGTATTAGTTATCAACACTAGCGACGGAAGCTATATCTCAAGAGCTTAGTTAACAGTAGCTAAAGTCTTTCTAATTACTAATTGGAAAGACTTTTTTTAATATCTAAATCATTATTTTATATAAATTACAAAAGTCCATTTATCAATAATAATAAGCATTAAATAGTAAGATGTAATTCCCTAAAATGACACATGCTTGAATTGGCAAGTTCAGTCAAGTAAAATAGATTGGTAGATGAAAACTAATTCGAGGAGTCAGTAACTTATGAATTTTAAAGAAATAAAAGAATTAATCGAAATTCTTGATCAATCAAGTTTAACTGAAATTAATATTGAAGATAACAAAGGTAGTGTAGTCAACCTAAAAAAACAGAAAGAGACAGAAATAATCACACCACAATATACACAACAAGCACCATTAGCACCAGCAACATCAACGATGGCAACACCAAATCAAAGTGCAACAGAATCACCTGTTCCACAAAATAATGATCAAATCGATAAAGATGATTCATCATATCAAACAATCAATGCACCTATGGTGGGTACATTTTATAAATCGCCATCTCCAGAAGAAGATGCATATGTTCAAGTCGGAGATAAAGTTACCAATGAATCTACAGTGTGCATCTTAGAAGCAATGAAATTATTTAATGAAATACAAGCTGAAGTTTCTGGAGAAATAGTTGAAATATTAGTAGAAGACGGACAAATGGTAGAGTATGGCCAACCGTTATTTAAGGTGAAATAATGAAAAAAATCTTAATCGCTAATCGTGGAGAAATTGCGGTTAGAATCATTAGAGCTTGTCATGATTTAGGCATACAAACTGTTGCCATTTATTCTGAGGGAGACAAAGACGCGTTACATACTCAAATTGCTGATGAAGCATATTGCGTTGGTCCAACTCAGTCTAAAGATTCTTATTTGAACATTCCAAATATATTATCAATTGCGACTTCAACTGGTTGTGATGGTATTCATCCAGGTTATGGCTTTTTAGCTGAGAATGGTGATTTTGCAGAGCTGTGTGAAGCATGCCAATTGAAATTTATCGGTCCTAGCTATGAGTCTATCCAAAAAATGGGCATCAAAGACATTGCAAAAGCAGAAATGATTGCAGCTAATGTCCCAGTTGTTCCAGGTAGTGATGGGCTAGTTACAACCATTTCGGATGCAAAACAAATTGCTAAAGAAATTGGATATCCAGTAATTATTAAAGCTACTGCAGGTGGTGGTGGAAAAGGTATACGAGTGGCTAGAACAGAGAAAGAGCTTGAGAATGGCTATCGTATGACTCAACAAGAAGCAGAAACTGCTTTTGGTAATGGCGGTCTTTACCTTGAAAAATTTATTGAGAACTTCCGTCACATTGAAATTCAAATTATTGGAGATCAACATGGAAATGTCATTCATCTCGGAGAAAGAGATTGTACGATTCAAAGACGCATGCAAAAGTTAGTCGAAGAATCTCCATCTCCTATTTTATCTGATGAACAACGTGAAGAGATGGGTAATGCAGCTATAAGAGCTGCAAAAGCAGTTAATTATGAAAATGCAGGTACTATTGAATTTATATATGATTTAAATGATAATCAATTTTATTTTATGGAAATGAATACACGTATTCAAGTTGAACATCCTGTCACTGAAATGGTTACTGGCATTGATTTAGTAAAATTACAACTAAAAGTTGCGATGGGTGAAGCACTCCCATACACTCAAGAAGATATTACTATCAATGGTCATGCAATAGAATACCGTATAAATGCTGAAAATCCATATAAGAACTTCATGCCATCTCCTGGTAAAATCACACAATACCTAGCTCCAGGCGGATATGGTGTAAGAATTGAATCAGCTTGTTATACAAATTATACAATTCCTCCATATTATGATTCTATGGTAGCTAAACTCATTGTTCATGAACCAACGCGTGATGAAGCAATTATGACTGGTCTTAGAGCATTAAGTGAGTATTTAATTTTAGGAATCGATACAACAATTCCTTTCCATTTAAAACTTATGAATAATGATATATTTAGAAGTGGATCTTTTAATACTAACTTCTTAGAACAATATAATATTATGGATGACGAGGAGTAGGAGGTTAAACCAAATGGTTAAAGTAGCAGATTATTCAAATTCAAACTTAGGTAAAATTGAAATTGCACCTGAAGTTATTTCTGTAGTTGCAAGTATAGCTGTTTCAGAGGTAGAAGGGGTAACTGGACATTTTTCAGAATTGAAAAATAGTAACATTGAAAAAATAAGTCGTAAAAACCTCAATAGAAATTTAAAAATTGATGTTAAAGAAGATGGCATTCAAATTGATGTATATTGCTCTATTAAGCACGGTATAAATATTTCAAAATTTGCAAGTAAAATTCAAACATCTATTTTCAACTCAATTAAAACAATGACTGCTATTGAGCCAAAAGAAATTAACGTTCACATCATGCATATTACTGTCGAATAATATATAGATTACATTTAACAAGGAGTTATTTATGAGTCGTAAAGAATCAAGAATGCAAGCATTTCAAACTTTGTTTCAGTTAGAAATGAAAGACACAGAATTAACAATCAATGAAGCCATTAATTTCATAAAAGATGATGAGCCTGAATTAGACTTTGATTTTATACATTGGTTAGTAACAGGTGTTAAAGATCATGAGCCAGTTCTAGATGATACTATTAAGCCACATCTTAAAGATTGGTCACTTCAACGTTTATTAAAAACAGACCGAATAATATTACGAATGGCTACATTTGAATTATTGCATAGTGATACACCACCAAAAGTAATCATTAATGAAGCTGTAGAATTAGCAAAGCAATTTAGCGACGATGAGCATTATAAATTTATAAATGGTGTGTTGAGTAACATAAAATAATTAATTTGAGTGATGACAATGTCTGAATACTTAAGCGTTACAACTTTAACGAAATATATTAAATATAAATTTGATCAGGACCCACATTTGCAATCTATCTTACTAAAAGGTGAGCTTTCTAACTTTAAAAAACATTCAAGTGGACATCTTTATTTCAACGTTAAAGATAAGGATAGTGTGATAAGTGCAATGATGTTTAAAGGTAATGCGAACCAGCTTACTTTTGAGCCAAAAGAAGGTGATGAAGTCCTTTTAGAAGCACGTGTTTCAGTATATGAACGACGTGGAAATTATCAAATTTATGTGAATAAAATGGAATTAGATGGTATAGGGAACTTGTATCAAAAGTTAGAACAATTAAAGCAAAAATTAAAAAAAGAAGGCTTTTTTAATAATGAACATAAAAAGCCTATTCCTCGATTCCCTAAAAAAATCGCAATCTTAACTGCTAGTACTGGTGCCGCAATTAGAGATATTCAATCTACAATAAATAGTAGATATCCTTTGGCCGAAAAAATCCAAATAAGTACTTTAGTACAAGGTACACAAGCCAAAGAGGATATTATAAAAAATATTAAATATGCTGATTCACTTGGCGTTGATACTATTATTGTAGGCCGTGGTGGTGGATCTATAGAAGATTTATGGAACTTTAATGAAGAAGATGTTGTTAAAGCGATTTTTGAGTGTCAAACACCCATTATTTCAGCTGTTGGACATGAAACCGATTTTACTCTCAGTGATTTCGTAGCAGATGTCAGAGCAGCAACACCAACACAAGCTGCAGTTATGGCGACTCCAGATCAGTATGAATTGATGCAACAAATTAAGCAATACCAATTTTCATTATCAAGGTATATTAAACAGTATCTTGAAAAACAATATAAACAACTAGATCATTTAGCATCTTATTATAAGTTTAAACAACCCTCATTATTATACGATCAACAGATACAACGCAAAGATGACTTAGAAAGACAACTAACTCAATTATTATTATCCAAAATTGAGAATAAAAAATATCAATTAAAAGTTCTTCATCAGAATTTTAATGTAAAAACATTAAATCAAACTATATTACAAAATAAAAGGCAACTAATGAATGTTAAAAATCGTTTATCAAATCTAACAATGAAAAACATTCATAATAATAAATTAGAGCTCAAAAATAAAGTTGAACTATTAAATAATTTAAGTCCTACTAATACTATGTTGAGAGGCTATTCTATTATTAATAAAGATGATAAAGTCATTACAAGTACACAGGATTTAAGTAAAGATGATGAAATTACATTAGCAATGAAAGATGGTAACGTAGATGCCATCGTTAAAAAGGTTAGGTGTGAACATGAGTAAAGATCAACAAAGTTTTGAAGAAATGATGCAAGAATTAGAAAATATCGTTCAAAAGTTAGATAATGAGACTGTATCATTAGAAGAATCATTAGAGTTATATCAACGTGGTATGAAACTTTCAGCAACATGTGATGCAACACTTAAAGATGCTGAAAAGAAAGTCAATCAACTTATTAAAGATGAAGCAGAGGATGAAGAAAATGGCAAAGAAGTCAATGAATGAATTAATTAATCAAATTAATAGCGCTCTTGACGGTGTAATCGAAACTTCACCACTAAATACGAATCTAGAAGAAAGTATGCAATATTCTCTCAATGCGGGTGGTAAAAGAATAAGACCACTTCTTGTATTTTTAACATTAGATGTATTAAATCAAGATTATAAAAAAGGTAAAAAAACTGCATTGGCATTGGAAATGATTCACACGTATTCTTTAATTCATGATGATCTTCCTGCGATGGATAATGATGATTACCGTCGTGGTAAACTTACCAATCACAAAGTCTATGGTGAATGGAAAGCTATTTTAGCAGGTGATGCACTACTAACTAAGGCATTTGAAATCATTGCTGATGATGAATTATTAGAATCTGACGTTAAAGTTAAAATACTTTCCAGATTAGCGCATAATAGTGGTCACTTAGGCATGGTCGGAGGACAAACATTAGACATGCAAAGTGAAGATAAACCTGTTGATTTGGATACGCTTGAACAGATACATAAAGCTAAAACAGGAGCATTACTTCAATTCGCAGTATTAAGTGCAGCTGATATTGCTAAAGTAGATAAGTCTACATCACAAGCTCTTGAAGATTTTAGTAATCATATGGGTTTGATGTTCCAAATTAAAGATGATTTGCTCGACGTATATGGTGATGAATCTAAATTAGGAAAAAAAGTTGGTAGTGACATCGAAAATCACAAAAGTACGTATGTTTCTTTATTAGGTAAAGATGGAGCTGAAGATAAATTAAATTTCCATAAAGATGCTGCCATAAAATCAATAGAACAACTTTCTTCACACTATGATATTAAACCTCTATTAGATATCGTTGAGCTTTTCTACACACGTGATCATTAATTATCATTAGTATTAACCCTTCAAAGCTACTGTTTAAAAACTGGCGTTGAAGGGTGTTTTAGTACACTATTTTAAATTGAGGCAATACATTTATATCATAATTTTAATTTACATATTTATTTATTTGTTTATACATTTTTACAATACAAATTAACTAATTGTACCTATTAGTATTTAAATAAAACAATTTACGATTATTGAGTTATCAGTTACGTATGCATAATAACAATAGTAGTAGTAAAAAAAATGATGTGTTAAAATCATTGTATAATTATTCGAAACTAGGAGTGTTCATAATGGCAAAAAAATCTGTGAGACACATAAAGATTAGAGAAATTATCTCAAGCGAACAAATAGAAACTCAAGACGAACTAGTAAAACGTCTTAATGAATACGACCTTAATGTTACGCAAGCTACCGTATCACGTGATATTAAAGAATTACAATTAATCAAAGTTCCTGCACCATCAGGTCAGTATGTATATAGCTTGCCTAATGATCGAAAATACCATCCATTAGAAAAATTGGGTCGTTATCTCATGGACTCATTTGTAAATATAGAAGGTACAGGTAATCTACTTGTGTTAAAAACCTTACCTGGTAACGCTCAATCTATCGGCGCTATTTTAGACCAAATCGATTGGGATGAAGTTCTCGGTACTATATGTGGTGATGATACTTGCCTTTTAATTTGTAAAGATGAAGACGCAAGTAATACAATTAAAACAAGAATTTTCAATTTATTATAAGGATGCGATGAATTCATGTTACAAACCTTATCAATAAAACAATTTGCAATTATTGATGAATTAGAAATTCATTTTTCAGATGGATTAACAGTTCTAAGTGGTGAAACGGGTTCAGGTAAATCAATCATCATAGATGCGATTGGCCAGTTAATTGGAATGCGTGCATCATCAGATTATGTTCGACATGGTGAAAAGAAAGCGATTATTGAAGGCATATTTGATATAGATGAAAGTAAAGATGTTATTCATATACTTCATAACCTTGATATAGAGATCGACGAGGACTTCTTATTAGTAAAAAGAGAAATATTTAGCACTGGTAAAAGTATTTGTAGGTTGAATAATCAAATTGTTACGCTTCAAGATTTGCGAAAAGTTATGCAAGAACTATTAGATATTCATGGTCAACATGAAACACAGACACTTCTTAAACAAAAGTATCATTTAAAATTATTAGATGATTATGCAGAAGACAAGTATTTATCAACTAAAGAAAAATATAAAAATGTGTTTAATCAGTATAAAAGTAAAACAAAGGAATTAGAAGAATTAGAGTCTGCCGACCAAGCATTACTTCAACGTTTGGATTTAATGAAATTTCAATATGAAGAATTAGAAGAAGCTTCTTTAAAAGAGGGCGAAATTGAGCAATTAGAAGTCGATATACGTAGAATTCAAAATTCCGAAAAACTAAGCATGGCGCTTAATAATGCGCATGTCACTTTGACTGATGAGCATGCAATTACAGATAGACTATATGAATTAAGTAATCATTTACAATCCATAGATGATATTTTGCCTGATAAATTTAGTAAATTAAAAGAGGATATTGATCAATTTTATTACACGCTTGAAGATGCTAAGCACGAGTTATATGATGAAATGTCAAACACTGAATTTGATGAGCAAATGCTAAATGAGCTAGAATCTCGAATGAATTTATTAAACAATCTTAAAAGGAAATATGGCAAAGACATTAATGAATTAATTACTTACAAAGATAAGCTTCAAAATGAAATAGACAAAATCGAAAATTATGAAGAAAGTACATCACAATTACGTGAGGAAATTAGTCAATTATATGATGAAGTGATGTCAAAAGGCAAATTGTTATCTAAAGAGCGTCGCACAGTAGCTCGAACATTAAGAGACCATATCGTTTCTGAAATACAAAATTTACAAATGAAAGATGCTAATTTAGAAATCTCATTCCAATTATTAGATAAACCAACAATTGATGGTATAGAATTTGTAGAGTTTTTAATCAGTCCGAATAAAGGTGAACCACTCAAAAGTTTAAATAAAATTGCATCTGGCGGTGAACTATCTCGTATTATGCTCGCTTTAAAAAGTATTTTTGTACAATCAAGGGGACAAACTGCAATTTTATTTGATGAGGTAGATTCAGGAGTGTCAGGACAAGCTGCTCAAAAAATGGCTGAAAAAATGAGAGATATAGCTGAATATATTCAAGTAATATGTATTTCGCACTTACCACAAGTTGCATCTATGAGTGATCATCATTTATTAATTAGTAAAGCATCCAATGATGATCGCACAACAACTCAAGTTAAAGAATTAGAAAATGATGATAAAATTGATGAAATCGCACGAATGATTTCTGGTGCTAGTGTTACTGAATTAACTAGAGAAAATGCAAAAGAAATGATTAGCCAAAATCAAAGAAAAAGTAGTAAGTAATTCATTGAATTTATTAATAATTATTTTTGCTGTAAAATAATTATTAACATTATAAAATGAATATTTTAATTTTATATGTAACCTACTCATTAAGTTACTAAATGCATTTAAAATTTAAAGTCACTTACACATTAACGTTATTAAATCCAATCGCAAAGCAAGTTAGGAGTAAAATTATGAGTGAAAATCAATATGACCTAGTCATCTTAGGTGGAGGAACCGCTGGTTATGTAGCGGCAATTCGAGCATCTCAATTAGGTAATAAAGTAGCTATAGTAGAGAAATCTTTGTTAGGTGGCACTTGTCTTCACAAAGGATGTATTCCTACAAAAGCTTTATTAAAATCTGCTGAAGTTTTAAGAACAGTTAAAGATTCAGTTCATTTCGGAGTGAATGTTGGTCAATATTCATTTGACTTAAAATCCATGATGAAACGTAAAGACAAAATTGTTAATCAAATGCATCAAGGTATTGAAAGTTTAATGCAGAAAAATCACATAGATATATTTAATGGCACAGGTAGAATTATGGGGACATCTATTTTCTCACCTCAAAGTGGTACCATTTCAGTTGAATATGATAATGTAGAATCTGAATTATTACCTAATCAGAATGTACTGATAGCTACAGGTTCACTACCAACTCAATTACCATTCTTGCCTTTCAATCACAATACAGTTCTATCTAGTAATGACATATTGCAACTCACTGATTTACCTGCAAGCATAGCAATCATTGGCGGTGGAGTGATAGGTCTTGAATTTGCTTCTTTATTAATTGACTTAGGTGTAAATGTTAGTGTGATAGAGGCTGGTGAACGAATCTTGCCTAATGAGAGTGCTCAAATTGCAAATTTTCTAAAAACATCACTTATAGCAAGAGGAGTAACGTTCTATGAAAATTGCGCATTAAATGAATCTGCAGTTAAAGTCAACTCTAATTCTGTAACTATTCAAGTAAATAAAGATAAAACTATAGAAGTTGAAAAAGTTTTAGTATCAATTGGTCGCAAGCCTAATACTGATGATATAGGATTAAATAATACTAAAATTAAAACTGATGATAATGGTAATATACTTGTTAATGACTTTTTACAAACCGAAGATAAGCATATTTATGCTGCAGGTGATTGCATAGGTAAGCTTCAATTAGCACATGTATCTTCTAAAGAGGCAATACTTGCTGTTGAACACATGTTTAATGGCAATGGACTACCTCTAAATTATGACAAGATGCCGAAATGCATATATACACACCCAGAAGTTGCTTCAATTGGTTATAATAAAGAATCAGCCGAAGCCAAAAACATTAAGACCAAATCATTTAAAGTAAGCTTTAATGCAATTGGTAAAGCAGTAATAGAGGAAACTACTAATGATAGAGGATTTTGTGAAATGATAATTAATGATGAAACTAATGAAATTATCGGTATTAATATGATAGGCCCTCAGGTTACTGAATTAATCAACGAAGCCTCATTATTGCAATTTATGAATGGTTCAGCAATTGAGTTAGGTCTGACAACACATGCACATCCTTCTATATCAGAAGTACTTATGGAATTGGGATTGAAAGTAGAAAATAGAGCAATACACGTTTAACAGGAGGAACATAAAAGATGATTGATTATAAATCTGTCGGACTTTCAGAAGAAGACCTTAAAGAAATCTATAAATGGATGGATTTAGGTAGAAAAGTAGATGAACGATTATGGTTATTAAACCGCGCTGGTAAAATTCCATTTGTTGTTAGTGGACAAGGACAAGAGGCTACTCAAATAGGAATGGCTTACGCTATGAAAGAAGGAGATATTTCATCTCCATATTATAGAGATTTAGCATTTGTTACTTTTATGGGGATTTCCCCATATGATACAATGCTAGCTTCATTTGGAAAAAAAGATGATATTAATTCCGGAGGAAAACAAATGCCTTCCCACTTTAGTCATCGTGAAAAGGGCATATTATCACAAAGTTCTCCAGTTGCTACACAAATACCACACTCAGTTGGAGCTGCATTAGCTTTAAAAATGGATAAAAAACCAAATATTGCTACGGCAACTGTCGGAGAGGGAAGTTCAAATCAAGGAGATTTTCATGAGGGTTTAAACTTTGCAGGCGTTCATAAATTACCATTTGTTTGTGTCATCATCAATAATAAATATGCGATATCTGTGCCTAATACTTTACAATACGCTGCAGAAAAACTTTCTGATAGAGCCTTAGGATATGGCATATATGGTGAGACAGTAGATGGGGATGATCCGATAGCAATGTATAAAGCTATGAAAGAAGCTAGAGAACGTGCACTAAATGGTGAGGGTGCCACTCTAATTGAAGCTATCACACATCGTATGACGCCACATTCTTCAGATGATGATGATACATATCGTACGAAAGAAGAAAGAGAAGCATTAAAAACTTATGATTGTAATCTTAAGTTTAAAGATTATTTATTAGAAAAAGAGATTATTAATCAAGAATGGTTAGACAATATAGAGCAAGAGCATAAAGAAATTATTAATAAAGCCACTAAAGATGCAGAAAAAGCGCCATATCCATCTGTAGAAGAAACATATCAATTTGTTTATGATCCAGAAGGAGGTATGGGCAATGAGTAAAATGAGTTATATTGAAGCAATACAACAAGCGCAAGACCTAGCCATGGAACATGATAATAACGTATTTATATTAGGTGAAGATGTAGGACGTAAAGGTGGCGTTTTTGGTGCAACTAGAGGTCTTCAAGACAAATATGGTGTTGAAAGAGTAATAGATACACCTTTGGCTGAATCTAATATTGTAGGAACTGCTATTGGAGCAGCAATGATTGGTAAACGACCAATTGCAGAAATTCAATTCGCAGATTTTATACTTCCTGCAGTTAATCAAATTATTAGTGAAGCAGCTAAAATGCGCTATCGTTCAAATAATGACTGGCAATGTCCTATCACAATCAGAGCACCCTTTGGTGGTGGGGTACATGGTGGTTTATATCATTCTCAAAGTATCGAGAGCATCTTTGCGTCTACACCGGGGTTAACTATTGTCATACCTTCATCCCCTTATGATGCTAAAGGATTATTATTATCCTCTATTGAGTCAAACGATCCAGTATTATTCTTTGAACATAAAAAAGCATATCGCTTCTTGAAAGAAGAAGTGCCAGAAGATTATTATACAGTTCCTCTCGGAAAAGCTGATGTAAAACGTGAAGGGAAGGACATAACTGTATTTACATATGGATTGTGTGTAAATTATTGTATGCAAGCTGCTGATATTTTAGCAGCAGATGGTATTAGTGTTGAAATAGTTGATTTGAGAACTGTTTATCCTCTAGATAAAGAAACAATTATTGAACGTGCTAAAATGAATGGCAAGATTTTATTAATAACTGAAGATAATCTTGAGGGCAGTGTCATGTCAGAAGTCTCTGCTATCATAGCTGAAAACTGTTTATTTGAACTTGATGCACCTATTATGAGATTAGCAGGACCAGATGTTCCTTCAATGCCATTTTCTCCTAATCTTGAAAATGAAGTTATGATGAATCCTGATAAAATCTTAGAAAAAATGCGAGAACTTGCACAATTTTAAGGAGGAAAAGTTATGGATATAAAAATGCCAAAACTAGGCGAAAGTGTTCATGAAGGTACTATTGAGCAATGGCTTATTTCAGTTGGTGACTATGTTGATGAATATGAACCCTTATGTGAGGTAATTACTGATAAAGTAACTGCTGAAGTACCTTCAACTGTATCTGGTACTATCACTGAAATTTTAGTTTCAGAAGGTGAAACAGTTCAAATAGATCATGTTATTTGTAAAATTGAAACTTCTGAAACAGATAATTCTACCAACACTAAAAATACCGATATTGAAACCGTTAAGGATTCAACAGATTTAAATATAAATGGTAATGATACTTTAACAGTCGAAACGTCAGCATCAGCTTCAAAAAATACTTCTGATAAAGAAGTAAGTCATTCTGTTAAATCAAATGCACATACACAAGCATCATTACTTAATAACGGTCGATATTCACCAGTAGTTTTTAAAATTGCATCTGAAAATGATATTGATTTATCATCAGTTCCTGGCACGGGTTTCGAAGGACGTGTGACTAAAAAAGATATTGAAAATTATATTAATTCAAGTCATCAGAAACCGAAAATAAATAACAATTCACAATCTAATTTTGAACATACGAAATCCAACGTGTATTCTACTCAGAGTCAGATTGGTCAATCTATACCAGTCAAAGGTGTTCGTAAAGCAATAGCTCAAAACATGGTGACAAGTGTAACTGAAATCCCTCATGGTTGGATGATGCTTGAAGTAGATGCAACTAACTTAGTAAAAACTAGAAATCATCATAAAAATTCGTTCAAAGAGAACGAAGGTTATAATTTAACTTTCTTTGCATTCTTTGTAAAAGCTGTTGCTGAAGCATTAAAATCAAACCCACTATTAAATAGTAGTTGGGATGGAGAAGAAATTATTCTTCATAAAGATATTAATATTTCAATTGCTGTAGCAGATGAAGATAAATTATATGTGCCTGTTATTAAACACGCTGATGAAAAATCAATCAAAGGGATTGCTCGAGAGATAAATGAACTAGCACTTAAAGCAAGAAATAAACAATTATCACAAGAAGATATGTCTGGTGGAACATTTACTGTTAATAATACCGGTACATTTGGGTCCGTTTCATCAATGGGAATTATAAATCATCCACAAGCAGCGATTTTACAAGTAGAATCTATTGTAAAAAAACCAGTCGTTATTGATGATATGATTGCAATTAGAAGCATGGTTAATTTGTGTATTTCGATTGATCATAGAATACTTGATGGTGTTCAAACAGGGCGCTTCATGTCTCAAGTTAAAGAACGTATTGAACAATTCACAATAGAAAATACAAGTATTTACTAGTTTAAAATGATATATCATATTCCCTGGACAAGCTATTTGAACTCTAACACTTATATTTAGTAGAATAGCATTGAATAAATAAAAGATTGAAAGGTGATTTAAATGGATTTAAATTTTGATTTATATATGAATGGCGTGGTTGAACAAGCTCGTAATGAAATTGAAAATGCGGGATATGAACAGTTAACAACTGCAGATGAAGTTGACAAAGTATTACAACAAAATGGAACTTCATTAGTAATGGTTAATTCAGTTTGTGGATGTGCGGGAGGAATTGCACGTCCAGCAGCATCACATGCGTTACACTATGATAAACTACCTGATAGACTTGTTACAGTATTTGCTGGACAAGATAAAGAGGCTACGCAACAGGCTAGAGACTATTTTGAGGGTTATGCACCTTCAAGTCCATCATTTGCATTAATTAAAGATGGTAAAATCACTGAAATGATTGAACGTCATCAAATTGAAGGCCATGATGTAATGGATGTTATTAATCAGTTACAAGGCCTATTTGATAAATATTGCGACGAAAGATAAGAGGATTTACTAATGTTAAAGTTAAATCCTTATAAGATTGGATTTAGAACGCTTAAAACAGCAGTAGGTATCACATTAGGTGTTATTTTAGCTAAATGGATAGGGCTTGATAATTATGCATCAAGTGCTATCCTCATTGTATTATGTATTAAACATACTAAAGTTCACTCAGTACAAGCTATCGTATCAAGATTTGTATCTTGTATACTAATTCTACTGTTTGGTTCATTGGTTTTTAGCTTATTAGGTCAGAATGCGCTTGTTTTGGGATTGATTGTATTATTATTTATTCCGATAACTGTTATGTTGAAAGTTCAAGAGGGTGTTGTAACTAGTTGTGTTATATTATTACATGTTTTCAATGCAACAACGATTAATTTACATTTAATCATTAATGAATTACTCTTATTAACTATTGGATTAGGAATCGCATTCATTATGAATTTAATTATGCCAAGTTTAGACAAAACATTAGTTTCTTTTAAGAAAGATATAGAAAAAGGCTTTAAAGAAATCTTTATGACATATAGCGAAGCTTGCTCAAATTATAATAATGATTTTACTTTATCTTTCGAAAAACTTCAATTAGACATTCGAAAGGCCAAATCTATCGCATTTAGAGATGTTAAAAATCATTTTATTAGAAATGAAAATTCATATTATCACTATTTTGATATGAGACAAGAACAACTTGAATTATTGCGTAGAATTAAACCGTTATTAAATCAAGTCACTGTCGATGACCCATTATTGACTGATGTATCTCATTTAATGTCAGAAATTGGTAATAACGTAAATAGTAATGATTATACTGCTTTACGATTACATTCACTGTATGAAATCCGTTTATCACTAGACGAATTACCACTTCCTAAATCTCATCAATCTTTAAAATCACGTTCAAGTATGATGCAAATATTAAATGAACTAGAAGAGTATTTAAACATTAAATCTCAATTTGGATCACTACGATTACACAATGAAATATAATTAGTACTTAAATAAAAAGAGGCTAGGACATAATTCCTAACAAAATAGCCAGTAAATGAGTTTATTATAAATTCATTTACTGGCTTCTTTATTTACAATACTACGTATTGTTGGCTCGCTTTCTTAGGGGACAGCTTCAGCCTGTAGTCTTCAGCTTGTCCTGTTCCCTCAAGAGTCTCGCCAAAATACTTTGTATTTATATGTAATTTTACATTGAAATACTTTAAAAAAATAAGGCACTTTCGTATAATTTAATAAATATCACTAAACTAAATTAACGAGGTGCCTTATGTATAAAGATTATAACATGACTCAACTTACTCTACCAATGGAAACTTCAGTTCTTATCCCCACAAATGATATTTCACGACATGTAAATGATATTGTTGAAACAATTCCTGAAACTGAATTCGATGAATTCATTTGTCCGAACAATAAACGACTAGGTTTTAAAAGATATGCCTATCGCCATGATAAGTATGGTTTTAAGCGAGACTTCAAATTATATGAATGTGATGATTGTTCAGAATGTCCTCTGAAACATCAATGTATGAACTTCAATTCAAAAACAAATAAAAAAATAATGAAGAATTATAATTGGGAATATTTTAAAGCCCAAATTAATAAAAAGCTTTCAGAACCAAAAACAAAAACCATCTACAGTCAAAGAAAAATTGATGTGGAGCCTGTTTTTGGATTTATGAAAGCTATTTTGGGTTTCACTCGAATGTCCGTTCGAGGGATAAATAAAGCCAAAAGAGAACTAGGATTTGCGCTAATGGCACTTACTATAAGAAAAGTAGCAGCTCAACGAGCTGAAATTAATCAAAAACATTATAAAAAAGACAATTTCTATATAATTCCAATAGAAATTGTCTTTATTTACTTATCCTGGAAATTTATGTCCTGAACTCTTTTTTATTGCGAAGATTAATGCATTAGTGGCACTAAACTTGTGAGTAGTAATGCTGCAACAATTGCAATCAACATTACAATTATTATAATTCTTAATACTTTATTATTCACTATTTAACGCTCCTTATTTAAAAACACTTACATAATACACTTTACTTAATATATAAATTAACCATAAATGATTTTTATACAAATGGCAATCAATTTATTTTTGATATTGTAGAAAATTAGTTAAAATAGAAATCAAATGAGAAAGGGGTTTTGTCATAATGATAAACAGTCAACGATTACTTGAAACATTTTTAGAATTAGTCCAAATAAATTCTGAAACAGGACATGAGGAAGTCATTCAACCCATTTTAAAAAAGAAATTTGAAGAACTAGGTTTAAATGTAACTGAAGATCATGCATCAGAAAAGTCATGGTTAGGTGCTAATAATCTTATCTGTACTTTACCAGCCACTAGTGCGAAAGAAGATGTGTCTAAAATTTACTTCACAAGTCACATGGACACTGTTGTACCTGGAATAAATATTAAACCTCAAATTAAAGAGGATGGTTATATTTATTCTGATGGTAGTACCATTCTAGGTGCTGATGATAAGGCGGGATTAGCAGCAATAATTGAAACCATTCAATATCTTAATGAAAATGAAATTCCACATGGCCAAATCCAATTTATAATTACTGTTGGTGAGGAATCTGGTCTTAAAGGGGTTAAAGAACTAGATTCAACATACATTGACGCTGAGTTTGGTTATGCAGTTGATGCTAGTCAACCCGTTGGCACAACAGTAGTAGGAGCACCAACTCAAATGGTCATAAACACGACTATTTTAGGGAAAACAGCTCATGCTAGTACACCTTCAGAAGGAATTAGTGCAATAAACATTGCTGCAAAAGCTATTAGTCGCATGAAGTTAGGACAAATTGATGACTATACTACTGCTAATATAGGTAAATTTCATGGCGGCTCTGCTACAAATATCGTTGCTGATGAAGTAGTTTTAGAAGCTGAGGCACGCTCACATGATAATCAAAGTATTGAACAACAAGTTATTCATATGAAGGAAACATTCGAGACTACCGCACAAGAATTAGGTGGTGAAGCAAAAGTTATCATTGAGAAGAGCTACCCTGGTTTTAAATTAGAAAATGATGACAAAGTAACTCAATTTGCTATCAATAGTGCTAGAGAACTTGGATTAGCAGGGGATACTGTTATTGCTGGAGGCGGCTCAGATGGCAGTATTATTAATACATTTGGAATCCCTACAGTCATTTTAGGTGTGGGCTACGAACATATTCACACGACATCTGAACGTATTTCAGTAAATTCACTTAATCAATTGGCTAAACAAATTGTCAAAATTATTGACTTAGTAGCTAAATCGTAATTTAGTTTAGTGAAGTACTTTCAAGTTTTATGATACAATACTATTGAAAAATTGAATGAGAGAGGTAAGTAATATGACTCAACAAATAGGTGTAGTAGGTTTAGCAGTAATGGGTAAAAACCTCGCTTGGAATATTGAATCACGCGGTTATAGCGTTTCTGTATATAACCGTTCAAGCGAAAAAACAGATGAAATGGTTAATGAATCTAAAGGTAAACAAATCCACCCAACATATTCTTTGGAAGAATTTGTTAATTCATTAGAAAAACCACGTAAAATTTTATTAATGGTTAAAGCAGGTCCTGCAACAGATGCAACAATTGACAGTTTACTTCCATTGTTAGACGATGATGACATTTTAATTGATGGTGGTAACACTAATTATCAAGATACTATCCGTCGTAATAAAGCCTTAGCTGAAAGTGGTATTAACTTTATTGGCATGGGTGTATCTGGTGGTGAAGTAGGTGCCCTTACTGGTCCTTCATTAATGCCAGGTGGTCAAGAAGCAGCTTATAATAAAGTGAGCGATATATTAGATGCAATTGCTGCTAAAGCAAAAGATGGTGCATCATGTGTAGAATATATTGGACCAAATGGTGCTGGACATTACGTTAAAATGGTTCATAATGGCATTGAATATGCAGATATGCAACTTATTGCAGAGAGCTATGCGATGATGAAAGATTTATTAGGTATGTCACATGAAGACATTTCTAAGACATTTAAAGAATGGAATGCTGGTGAGTTAGAAAGTTATTTAATTGAAATCACTGGTGATATCTTTACTAAATTAGATGATGACAATGAAGCACTTGTCGAAAAGATTTTAGACACTGCGGGTCAAAAAGGTACAGGTAAATGGACTTCTATCAATGCCTTAGAATTAGGTATTCCTTTAACGATTATTACTGAATCAGTATTTGCTCGTTTCATTTCATCAATTAAACAAGAACGTGTGAATGCTTCTAAGGAATTAAACGGTCCTAAAGCAGAATTTACTGGTAATAAAGAGGAATTCTTAGAAAAAATCCGTAAAGCTTTATATATGAGTAAAATTTGTTCATACGCACAAGGATTTGCGCAAATGCGTAAAGCTAGTGAAGAAAATGAATGGAATTTAAAATTAGGCGATTTAGCAATGATATGGCGTGAAGGTTGTATTATTCGTGCTCAATTCTTACAAAAAATTAAAGACGCTTATGATAACAACTCAGAATTACAAAACCTTTTATTAGATCCTTATTTCAAAGGTATTGTTACAGAATATCAAGATGCATTGAGAGATGTAGTAGCAACAGGTGTACGTAACGGCGTACCAACACCTGGATTCTCTGCCAGCGTAAACTACTATGATAGTTACCGCTCTGAAAATTTACCAGCGAACTTAATTCAAGCACAACGTGACTATTTCGGTGCACATACGTATGAACGTAAAGATAAAGAAGGTATCTTCCATACTCAATGGGTTGAAGAGTAATCGCATACTAGTTACAGAAGTAAACCAATTCAATGGTTTACTTCTTTTTTAAAAAATTATGCAAACGATTGCATTAAATGATTGACTTCCTAATATGAATTCTATACCATGAAAATATAAGTTAATTGAAAGCGTTTACTAAAGTTTTAAGATTGAGGTGATATGCAACGGTTACAATTAAAGATGTTGCCAAAGAGGCAAATGTAGCTACATCAACAGTATCGAGGGTGATACGGAACAATGCGAAAATTAGTGAGTCAACTTCAAATAAAGTCAAAGCAGCTATGTCCAAATTAGGATACATACCTAATCAAGCTGCAAGAACATTAATAACAAATAAAACATTGACCATTGGATTAATACAGAAAAGTTCCGCCCCTGAAATACGTCAAAATCCATTTAATAGTGATGTTCTTAATGGTATTAATCAGGCATGTAATGTAAGAGGCTATTCAACTAGAATGACTGTGTCGGAAAATAGCGGGGACTTATATCATGAAGTAAAAACAATGATTCAATCTAAAAGTGTGGATGGATTTATTCTTTTATATTCACTGAAAGATGATCCTATTGAGCACCTACTTAATGAGTTTAAAGTTCCTTATCTTATAGTTGGGAAATCTTTGAACTACGAAAATATAATACATATTGATAATGATAATATCGATGCAGCTTATCAATTAACACAATATTTATATCATTTAGGACACCGACATATATTATTTTTACAAGAATCTGGACATTATGCAGTTACAGAAGACAGATCAGTAGGATTTAAACAATACTGCGACGACGTTAAAATTTCAAATGACTGTGTCGTAATAAAGTCCATGAATGATTTACGTGATTTTATAAAGCAATATTGTATTGATGCTAGTCATATGCCTTCAGTGATTATAACGTCTGATGTTATGTTAAATATGCAATTATTAAATGTGCTTTATGAATATCAACTACGCATTCCAGAGGATATACAAACTGCCACGTTTAATACATCTTTTCTCACTGAAAATGCAACACCATCTCAAACAAGCGTAAACATTAACCCAGATGTATTAGGCTTCACAGCAGGGAATACAATCATTGATGTATTAAGAAATGAAACTATTTCTTTTAGAGAAAAATTGATTTCAACACAAATAGTTGAAAGGGTATCAACTACAAAAATATAAAGGAGCATAATTATGAATAAAAATTGGTGGAAAGAAGTAGTAGCGTATCAAGTTTATCCAAGAAGTTTTAATGATAGTAATAATGATGGTATTGGTGATTTACCAGGTGTAATCGAAAAATTAGACTATTTTAAAGACTTAGGTATTGATGTTATTTGGCTAAGTCCAATGTATAAATCACCTAATGATGATAATGGATATGATATCAGTGATTATCAAGATATTATGGATGAATTTGGTACAATGGAAGATTTTGATTGTCTATTAAAAGGTGTACATGACCGTGGTATGAAACTAATATTAGATTTAGTCGTTAACCATACATCTGATGAGCATCCCTGGTTTATTGAATCAAAATCTAGTAAAGATAACCCAAAAAGAGACTGGTACATATGGGCAGACCCTAAGGATGATGGTTCTGAACCAAATAATTGGGAGAGCATTTTTAATGGTTCAACATGGCAATTTGATGAAACCACTAATCAATATTACTTCCATTTATTTAGTAAAAAACAACCAGATTTAAATTGGGATAATCCTGAAGTACGTGAATCAGTATTTAACATGATGAATTGGTGGTTTGAAAAGGGTATTGATGGATTCCGTGTCGATGCTATAACCCATATTAAGAAAACATTTGAAGCTGGTGACCTACCTGCACCAGAAGGAAAAAAATATGCTCCAGCCTTTGATGTAGATATGAATCAACCTGGTATTCAGAATTGGCTACAAGAAATGAAAGATGAGTCACTAAGCCAATATGATATTATGACTGTTGGAGAAGCGAATGGTGTAAATCCAGATAATGCAGAAGAGTGGGTTGGAGAAGATAAAGGTAAATTCAATATGATCTTCCAATTTGAACATTTAGGTTTATGGAGTACAGGTGATTCTCAATTTGACGTTAAATCATATAAAGAGGTGTTAAACCGCTGGCAAAAGAGACTAGAAGGAATTGGTTGGAATGCACTTTTCATAGAAAACCATGATCAACCTCGTCGTGTATCAACTTGGGGTAACGATAAAGATTACTGGTTTGAATCTGCTACAAGCCACGCCGTTGTGTATTTCTTACAGCAAGGTACACCGTTTATCTATCAAGGACAAGAAATTGGTATGACCAATTATCCTTTTGAAAGTATTGAAACGTTTAATGATGTTGCGGTTAGAAATGAATATCAAATTGTAAAAGAACAAGGTGGAGACGTTGATCAATTATTAGATAAGTATAGAATGGAAAATCGTGATAATTCTCGTACACCTATGCAATGGAATAATTCTACAAATGGTGGCTTCACAGAGGGAAAACCTTGGTTCCCAGTTAATCCAAATTATAAAGATATTAATGTAGCTCATCAATTAGAAGACGAGCATTCTGTACTTAATTTTTACAAAAAATTGATTCAATTAAAAAAATCGCATGATATATATATGTATGGACAGTTTGATTTAATTGATGCAGAAAATGAAAATGTGTTTGCTTATACTAGACAATTAGAAGGCAAAACTGTAGTGGTTGCAGGTAATTTAACTGATAAACAAAGTTCATTAACATTACCTTTTGATATCGAAGAGGATGCAATCAAATTACATAACTACAATAGTCAATTAGATGCAACATCACTTAAGCCATTCGAAGCATTTGTAGCAGAAATATAATTTATAAGCAAAGTTAGGACATACTATTTTTGTCCTAACCTCTTTTTCATTGGAAGAATAAAAAATCATTTTACAGCCATAAATAATTACATGACTCATATATTAGAGATGATATAATAAATAAGTCGCCTATCTCTCAGGCGTTTATCTATACGCAGGGAGGGGGTGCTAAAATGGCAGATATTCTTGTGCACATCATAGCCACAGTAACAAGTGGTTGTATTGTTACGTTATTTTCGTATTGGCTTCGAAACCGTAACAATAAGTAAATAGGCGACAAGCCACACCAAAAAATCCCCTCACTACTGGCATAGTGAGGGGATTGGTGCATAAAATGCAGATATTCTTGTTAGTTAAATTATAACATTTATCGTTATAGATTTGCAAAAAGATATGGTGTTTTGATTAGAGAATGTATTTCTTTGATTTTTTACAAATCATAATTTTCTTGTTCAATTGGCAACCATAATTGAATTTTAGTGAATGGGTCCTCAAATGAGATATCAAAGGGATATATTTCAACATATAAGCTATCTCTTTCATAAGGTAAAGTAAGTTGTAAACTTGATTCGATATAATACCAAGCTTCATTAACCGCATAGTCTATTTCACCTTGGAGATTAAATTTCGCATAATGTCTTCCAGGTAATATTCTACTTTCTAAATGAGATGGATATCTATCACTTGGAACACCAATAAATAATTCCAATCCATTATCTAATGGACAAGTGATTACAAATAACTCATATGGACTTATATTATTATACCTTTTTAAATCTTTAATTTTACCATCAAGAATTAAATCTTCTAAAAAATCAGGAACTTTATAAGGATTAGATAAATTATTTGATTCAATATAACGTACATAACCTACTAATGCTATATCTTCCGTGGTATCTAGTCTATATGGATAAGGTGCTCGTTCAGTAGTTGTCAACTTTATATATAAACGTTCTTGTAATTTTAATTCATCTTTTTTCGTAGATGCTTGAATTGGTGAAATCCCATGAAAATCACTAAAATCATTCGCAAAATCATTTGAACTATGATAGTTATACTTTTTTGCGACATCTACTAACCTCGAAGAACTTTGAACCATTTCTTTAGCAGCTGCAGTCATTTTTCTTGCGTGTGCGTACTGTTCAGGTGATTGTCCAACAATCATTTTAAATGATTGATCAAGATGGTAAGGAGAAAGACCAACGTAATCACTCAAATCTTGCAAATTAAACGGCTCTAATAAACGATCTTCGATAAATACAATTGCCTGTTGTATCTGCTTGATAACGTCCAAAACTCTCACCCCAATAAATTTACAATCATTAACTTTTATTTTACCTTATTTTTAGAAAATATACATCTTAACATGTGCCATATTGAAAATTTTTTAATAAAAAAGGGTGGTAGGACAGAATTTAAAATCAATTCATTGTCCCACCACCATAAGAATGAATATAGTTGATAGAGGATGGCTATGAGCACATGCTCAATTTAGGTAGCGACTATTAAAATAATACTAACTCAAAATATTACTTTAGTCCAAAAGGCTTCACTATAGGCTTATCAATTCTCTGTTTACTGAATATCATCCCACCAATGATTACCATCTCTACTTAATAGTAAATCACTTTCTAATGGTCCATTTGTACCTGACTCATAGTTAGGGAAGTTAGGTTCATTCATTGTCCATTCATCTTGTATAACATCAACAAACTTCCATGTAGATTTTAATTCTTCCCAATGTGTAAAGTTTGTAGCATCACCTTTTAAACAATCGAATAGTAAATTTTCATAGGCATCAACAGTGTTCATCTTATCTTGAGCACTCATTGCATATGATAATTGAACGGGTTCTGTATCAATACCTTGGATGTTCTTTTTCGCGTTTAAATGAAGTGATATACCCTCATTGGGTTGAATATTAATAACTAATAAGTTTGAATCCAACAATTTATCGGTCTGATAGTATAAGTTCATTGGTACTTCTTTGAACTCAACTACAACTTGAATCGATTTAGATTTCATACGTTTTCCCGTTCTAATATAAAAAGGTACGCCAGCCCAACGGAAGTTATCAATTGTTAGTCGGCCTGATACAAAAGTTGGAGTATTTGAATCTTCGGCTACTCGATCTTCATCTCGATAAGCAATGACTTTTTCACCTTCAACAAATCCTTCATCATACTGTCCACGTACAAAATTTTGTTTTACTTCTTGAGGATCAAGCTGTCTAAGTGATTTCAATACTTTAACTTTCTCAGCACGTATATCTTCACTATTTAAGCTGATTGGCGCTTCCATAGCTAAAAGGGCAACCATTTGTAACATATGATTTTGTACCATATCTTTTAATGCGCCACTAGATTCATAATAACCTCCACGGTCCTCAACACCTAATACTTCTGAAGACGTTACTTGAATGTTTGAAATGTATTTATTATTCCATAATGGTTCAAACATCGCATTTGAAAAGCGCAAGACTTCTATATTTTGAACCATATCTTTACCTAAATAATGATCAATTCTGTATATTTCTTCTTCTTTAAATGAGCGTCTTAATTGATTGTTTAATTGCTCAGCCGATTTTAAATCACTGCCAAATGGTTTTTCAATAACTAATCGTTTAAAACCAGTAGTATCGGTTAAACCAGATGATTTTAAGTAATCCGAAATAATACCAAAGAATTGAGGTGCCATTGCTAAATAAAACAAGCGATTTCCTTTTAACTGATATTGTGAATCTAATTCATTTGAAAAACTCAATAATGAATCATAACTTTGTTCATCACTTACATCATGTTTAAAATAATAGACATGTTCCATAAATGCATCAATTTGATCCGTATCTTTGACATGCTTTTGGATAGAACTTTTAACTTGTTCACGAAAGACTTCGTTCGTGTAATCTCTACGTCCAATTCCAATTATTGCAATATGTTCATCTAAATTATCTTGTTGAAATAAGTGGAATAGTGATGGAAATAATTTTCTATGACTTAAATCTCCGGTAGCACCGAAAATAGTAATTAAACAAGGAATATGTTTAGAATGTTTACTCAAGTTCAAAACCTCAATTCTATTAATACTATGATTGTATTATTATAAATTATATTTGCACCGCTTCAAACTTATTTGCCTAATTTTTCTTATTTTGCTAGGGCATTTATATAATGGAATGATGCACAATTTAATATCATTATAACTCAAAATGTATCTCATGCATTTAATTTATGTCTTTTTATAGCAAAAATAACCACATATGATAAAATATAATGAAGGAAAAGGAGGCATATGCATGGAAGTTACATTCTTCGGAACAAGTGCTGGGTTACCTACTAAAGAGAGAAATACTCAAGCTATAGCTTTAAACCTTGAGCCTTTTTCGAATAGTATATGGCTATTTGATGTCGGAGAAGGCACACAACATCAAATATTACATCATTCAATTAAGCTAGGAAAAGTTGACCATATTTTTATAACGCATATGCATGGAGATCATATTTTTGGATTGCCTGGACTACTAACAAGCCGTTCTTTTCAAGGTGGAGAAGACAAACCACTGACAGTTATTGGTCCTAGAGGTTTACAACAATTTATTGAGACTACTCTAAGATTATCTGAATCTCATCTAAACTATCCGATTACTTATATAGAAATTGATAATCATTTCACATATCATCATAAAGGATTCTCAATTAGTGCACATTTGTTAAATCATGGTATCCCTTCTTATGGTTATCGCATTGAATCTCCGACAACACCAGGAACAATTGATGTTGAGGCACTTAAATCAATTGGTTTATATCCTGGACCAAAATATCAAGAAGTAAAATCTTATGATAATTTTGAACATGAAGGACAAGTATATAATTCGGATGATTTTAAAGGACCAGCTAAACCCGGACCAATTATATCCATCTTTGGTGATACAAAACCATGTCAGTCAGAATTGAGCATTGCTAAAGATTCTGATGTAATGATTCATGAAGCTACATACATTGAAGGCGAAAAAACATTAGCAAATAATTATCACCATAGTCATATTGAAGATGTTTTTGAATTAATAAAGCAAGCTAATGTTAAAAGATGCTTAATCACACATTTAAGTAATCGCTATAATCACGAGAATATTCAACTTATTAAACAACAATTAAAAACACATGAGGATGTTCCAAATTTTGAATTTGTTAAAGATTTTGATACGTTTATAATTTAAATACTACTAATACTTTAACTTTTTAAAATAAGTATAATTAAAATTACAAAGTAAGAGACTAGGATTTAGAATTCACATAGAAATCATTATCCTAGTCTCTTTTACATTAAAATTTAATTATCTTCATTTTTAGATAATTCAACGCTACGATGAACTGCCGCATTCAAACAATCCTTAAAGATTGCTTCAATATCATGTTGAGCTAATGCATTTAAACCCGCTTGAGTTGTTCCACCTTTAGAAGTAATATTTTTACGCAACTGTTCCATACTTAAATCTGATCTTTCAATCATCTTACTTGTACCAATAATTAAATTTTTAATTGATTCTTCAACTTGATCTTTCTCAAGACCTAAATCTGTACCTGCTTTAACATATTGTTCAAAGACATGATATAAAAATGCAGGACCGCTTCCTGTAATCGCAGTTACTTGATGTAAGTGGTCTTCATCCACCTCAATTACTGAACCAAAAGCATTTACTAAATCGTTAACCTCTTCTTTTGATTTAGGTCCAAAATTTCCTGAAAAGCTAATACCTGTTACAGAATGACCAACTTGTGCATTTGTATTAGGCATAATTCGAGCGATAGGATTTTCAACTTGTAATTGTTCCTGAATATAATTGATAGGTAAACCAGCCATAATAGAAATAAAGCGATTGTTTTCATTGATGTATGGTTGAATTCTTTGTGCTACTTTTTCGAAATCATAAGGTTTAGAACCTAAAAAGACATAATCTGCGTCTTGTAATAATTTTTCATCATCGTAGCTGTATTCAACACCTAATTCCTCAGCGAAATTTTTTAAAGCTTCTTCATTCGATTTATTCGTTAAGTAAATATCATGTGACTTTAATTTTTTTGAATTAATTATACCTTTGAAGATTGCTTGTGCCATATTTCCTGCACCATAAAATACTAATTTCATTGACAACATCATCCTCACTTTTTAATTTATAAAACCATAGTAACATATAAGTAGCACTTCTTTTTATAAAAGTTAGTGCTACTATACGCATGAGCTTTAGCTCAGGTGGTCCCTGGGCACTTCTTTTTATATCAATAGATAACTTTATGAATGAAATGATTTAAGTTATTATAATCTTAATCATAATTAAAGAGGGTATTACTATGTTAGGTAAACATTATATCGTTACTGGAGGCACTAGTGGATTAGGGCTTGAAATCACTAAGCGACTTATCAAAAAAGGGGCTCATGTTACAATTCTTGCTAGGAACAAAGAAAAGTATAAACAAATCAACTTCAAACCATTTGAAAAGAGAGTACAAATGCTAACTTGTGATTTGCAAGATAAAAATGCTATTAGCATGTTACCACAATATATCGATACTCAAATTGACGGTATCATTTATAGTGCTGGGCTTGGGTATTTTAAATCGATAAGTCAACATTCCACTAATGAAATGTTAGAAACTTACGAAGTTAATATCATCGGTTTTAATTTATTACTGCATGCTTTACTGCCATATTTATCCAAACATGCGAGTATTGTAGGAATTTCGAGTCAAGCAGCATTCATCACACAAGCAAATGCGGCTCATTATGGTGCATCTAAAGCGGCTTTTAATGCAGTTCTAAATGCACTTCGTTTAGAACATCCATCTTACCATGTCATGTCAGTTAATCCCGGACCTGTTCGAACGCCTTTTCACGAAAAAGCAGACCCAAGTCTTGCATATGCACACAAGTATGACGCAATGATGTTAGATCCAACTTTATTAGCTAAAGATATTATTGACGGTATTATTAAACGTAAATGTGAAATCAATCAACCTAAATGGATGCACTCCACTTTAAAATTTTATCAAATATTTCCTAGATTTATTGAATCGCTTTTTCCATTTTTATTTAAAAACAAACAGTAAATAGGAGTGATGGTATGTTATGTTGTGTGAACCGAGATGTTAAACAATGTATTGAGAATGTGAATGCACTATCACCACAATCAATTTTTACTATTACAGATTTATTAGGGCAAGACTATTATGATTCATTAGATTCTGCCGAACAATCATTTATAGATTTTAAATTTCATGAACTAATATTAAGAGGGGAAATCATGAATGTAGTCATTAAAGAAGAAAGTGAACATGATAAACATAGATATTTAAAGCAGTATTAAATTAATTCAAATTGAAACAAAAAGGTGTTTAGGACAAGTTTTTAATTTAATGTCCCAAACACCTAAGTGATTATTTAAAAATTAATTAAGCATGTTATCTATTTTAAATGTTGAGTATATTCTAAGTTCTTAACTCTTTCTCGAGCTGCCTTCACTTGATCAAGACTTACTTTTTTATTGTAATTATTAACGTTTTCTTCTAATTGTTGTGGCGAACTAGCGCCAACGATAATTGCGCCAAGTGCATCATGAGATTTTAAATATTCAAAAGATAAAGCACTAAGATTACTTTCTATTTCTTTAACAGAGGCAATAGTTTCTCCTAAATCATGATGTGTATACTCAAATATGCCCTCACTAAATTTATGATCTAAAGCATCAATACTATTGGAAGTTAACAACCCTTTAAATACAGGTCCGCGTGCTAACACTTTAACGCCTTTCGCATGGATGTCATTCAATAATTGTTCTGGACGATTATCAATTAAATTAAATTGTGACATAATTGTCTCGATTTCACTATGTTTTAAATAATAATCAATAACATTTGGGCGTATTGAAGAAATACCATATGCCTTAATGATACCTTCTTGCTTTAATTCATTAAATGCACTAATCGTTTCATCCAATGGATCATCTATTGTACCACCATGCAATTGATATAGATCTATATGATTTAGTCCTAATCGTTTTAATGATCCCTTTACACTTTCTTTAATATATTTCTTAGAAGGGTCCCATGTTGTACCTCCATCTTCAGTAGGGCGATTTCCAACTTTTGTTCCAATTACAATATCATCACGATTTTGATATTTTTTTAAAGCTTTGCCCACAATTTCTTCATTAGTCCCTTTATCATAAATATCAGCAGTATCAAAATAAGTGATACCACTTTCGATTGCTTTTTCAATGATAGGTTCAGCATTAGCATACTCTGTACCTAAACTCATACAACCTAACCCTAATTCTGAAATTTCGATGCCACTCTTTAAAATATTCTTTTGCATGTCCAATCTCCTTTCGATACACTTTAGGTAACGCATTCATCTTACCAATTTATATAATGAATTAAAAGGGACGTGAATTTAATGGAATTTAATGAAAAGACGTTTGATAGAACAGTAATTTATAATGGCAAAATTATAGATTTAGAAATTCATGATGTGGAGTTGCCTGATGGCAATACATCCAGAAGGGAATTAGTCTACCATAACGGTGCAGTGGCAGTCTGTGCAATAACGTCTAATG
This sequence comes from Staphylococcus sp. SUC_1.2, assembly GCF_026222585.1. Lineage (NCBI taxonomy): Bacteria > Bacillati > Bacillota > Bacilli > Caryophanales > Staphylococcaceae > Staphylococcus > Staphylococcus sp. SUC_1.2. The sequence goes on from NZ_JANJPM010000018.1 coordinate 39,337, forward strand.
ACGAAGTATTACTTGTTAAGCAATTTCGTAAACCAGTTGAAAAAGCTTTGTTAGAAATACCCGCTGGAAAATTAGAACAATATGAAGTTCGTGAAGAGGCTGCCAAACGAGAATTAGAAGAAGAAACAGGTTATGTGGCAAATAATTTAAAATTTATAACAGACATGTATGGTTGTCCTGGATTCACTAATGAAAAACTCACTATATACTTCAGCAATAATCTAAGCGAAGGGCAACTTAACCTAGATGAAGATGAATTTGTTGAATTGCATAAAGTACCGATTTCAGATATAAAAGCATTGCTTGATAATCATGAAATAGAAGATGCTAAAACCATAATTGGTTTACAATATATATTACTAAATTATAATCATTCTAATTAAGTGCTGTAAATCTCTTGCATTTAATTGAAAATATTGGTAGTTTAGTAATTGAAATATTTTCAATTTAAAATGATTATAATTATTGATAGAGGAGTGTCGCTCCCATGGAAGAACGATTAAATCGAGTTAAACAACAATTACAACAATCTTCATATAAATTAACACCACAAAGAGAAGCCACAGTACGAGTTCTAATTGAAAATGAAAAGGATCACCTAAGCGCGGAAGATGTTTATTTAAAAGTGAAAGACAAAGCACCTGAAATAGGACTAGCCACTGTTTATAGAACATTAGAACTTTTAGCTGAAATAAAAGTAGTTGACAAAATTAATTTTGGTGATGGTGTTGCACGCTTTGATTTAAGAAAAGAGGGTGCTAAACACTTCCATCACCATTTAGTGTGTATGGAATGTGGTAAAGTTGATGAAATTCATGAAGACTTATTACCTCAAGTTGAAGAAAGAGTAGAAACAGAATATAACTTTAAAATTCTTGATCACAGATTAACTTTTCACGGCGTTTGCGCTGAATGCCAAGCTAAAGGAAAATAGATTAACTAATAGGCTAGGACAATTTTAAATCATTGTCTTAGTCTTTCTTAATACTATTACATGAAAATGATTTGAGTTTATTCAAATAGAGGTGTTGTCATGGAAACAATTATCGAGGAATATTTAAAATTTATACAAATTGAAAAAGGGTTAAGTGAAAATACGATTGGCGCTTATCGCAGAGATTTGAAAAAATATCAATTATATATGCAAGAACAAAAAATTGCTCATATTGATTTTATAGATAGACAAACAATACAAGAATGCCTTGGTTCTCTAATAGATCAAGGTGCTTCCGCAAAATCCATTGCAAGATTTATTTCAACAATACGTAGTTTTCATCAATTTGCTTTACGCGAAAAATATGCTGCTAAAGATCCTACCGTTTTAATTGAAACACCTAAGTACGAGAAAAAACTTCCAGATGTTTTAGATGTTGAAGAAGTAATTCAGTTACTAGAAACACCGGATTTAACTAAAAATAATGGGTATCGCGATCGTACAATTTTAGAGTTATTATACGCAACAGGCATGCGTGTTACTGAATTAATACAAATCGAGATAGATGATGTCAACTTAATTATGGGATTTGTTAAAGTTTTCGGTAAAGGGAACAAAGAGAGAATCATTCCATTAGGTGACACTGTCATTGAATATTTAGATACTTATATCAATAATGTTAGATCTCAATTACTTAAAAAAACGGTAACGAATGTACTGTTTTTGAACTTGCATGGTCGACCTTTGACACGTCAAGGTATATGGAAGCTAATTAAACAATATGGTTTAAGAGCGAATATTAATAAAACTTTGACCCCACACACATTAAGACACTCGTTTGCTACACATTTACTAGAAAATGGCGCAGATTTACGAGCAGTTCAGGAGATGTTAGGTCATTCTGATATTTCTACCACTCAGTTATATACACATGTTTCTAAAACTCAAATCAGACAGATGTATAACCAATTTCATCCAAGAGCCTAGTACACAAATAAATACTCTTAAATTGGGAGTGGATTAAGAGTACTTTCATAAAAGTTTCCAAAAGATATTTTATAATTAATGTAAGTAGAGCTACACTACATTTTATTTTAAATCTTTTCCACTCCTAATATTTTGTTTTTTAATCATCGCTTGATGTCTTGCACTGATTACATCACTTCTATCTCGATTTTTATGATGATTAACTATATATTCATCTTGAGTTGAAAGTGTTGTAAATTTGTAATCTGGATAAGTATTAATAATCTGTTTTTCAAAAACATTATTTACCGGTATGTATACAGGTTTAAATGATTTTGAATCTTCAATGGATTTAATTTGACTTAAAATTAATATTTTATAATCTTGCTCATTAAGTTGCAACAACGCTTTATCCCTTGCTTTTTCAAACGTGCTCAATGACTTTTTCAAAGTTACAAGTGCACCTTTTGTATTACCTCTTCTATAATGATACATAGCAGTTGAAAATAAAATTAAACTCACTATGCCATCCTTTTTAGAAAAATTTATATTTGATTTCCATGCTTCTTCCAAAATATCATGACATAAGAAATAATGTTGCTGTTTGTGAAAATAATAATAAAAATCGATTAAGGCTCTGTCCAATCCATCTCATCCTTAATTTAATGTTTGTATTATTCATGCTATAATATTTTAGTAAATTATGCACGATAGAGATTCAAAATGAGGACGATTAATATGTATGAAGTAAAATTAGATGCCTTTAATGGCCCGTTAGATTTGCTACTCCACTTAATTCAAAAATATGAAATTGATATTTATGATATACCAATGAAATCATTAACAGAACAATATATGCAATATGTCCACGCTATGAAGCAACTAGAAATTAATGTAGCTAGTGAATATTTAGTTATGGCTTCAGAGCTATTAATGATAAAAAGTAAATTATTACTCCCTCAACATGATGTAGACGATAATCTTGAAGAAGATCCACGTGAAGATTTGGTAGGTCGATTAATTGAATATCAAAATTATAAAGAATACACACAATTGTTAACTGAGAAAAAAGAAGAGCGAGAGCACTATTTTACTAAACACCCAACTGACTTATCCCATCTTGAGAAAAACGTCACATGGGATGAATGCCAAACCTTAGATTTAACGGATTTAATTGTTGCTTATCAACGTGTTAAAAGCAGATTAGCTCTTAATAAGCCTAAGACAGTTGAAATAATTAAAGAAAGCTTCACTATTCAACAAGCTACTGAAAAGGTAACGACACAATTAAGGCATCATACATCTTTTAACTTCTTCAGTTTATTTACTTTTAGCGAGCCAATAGAACAGGTGGTTACTCACTTTTTAGCTATATTGGAAATGTCTAAATCAGGAGTAATCAACATTGAACAGGTTAGAAGTTTTGATGATATACGTATCATTAGAGGAGTGAATTTTAATATTGGATAAACACGGAATCATAGAATCATTACTATACACAGCTGGGGATGAAGGGCTTGACGAAAAACAGTTATTAGAAATTCTCGAGATTAATCAAGCTAAACTATCTGAATTAATTTCATCATACACCTCTAGTGGTTTAATAATTCAAAAATTTGGTTCAACATATATTTTAACTTCAAAAAAAGAAGCTTCACCTTATATTGAACAATTAATTGAACAAAAATCTAATATGAAATTATCTCAAGCCGCAATGGAAACATTATCAATTATTGCATATAATCAGCCATTGAGTCGTAGTGACATAGAATTAATTAGAGGAATTAATTCTGATGGTGCAGTTAGAACATTAATTGCACGTGGATTAATTGAAGCTAAAGATGTAGAAAATTCTCGTAGTCATGCTTTACAAACAACGGATTTGTTTTTAAATGTATTTGGAATAGAAAAAATTGAGGATTTACCAACAACTGAAGAAGATGAAGAAGAAATGGATGATTTCTTTAGTAATTTAGTGAATCAAAAAGGAGATACAAAATGAGTAAAGAATTAGAAAGGCTTCAAAAACGAATTGCTAATAGTGGATACACATCACGAAGAAAAGCTGAAACTTTAATTACCGAAGGCAAAGTTAAAGTTAATGGGCAAACCGTTACTGAATTAGGTACTAAAGTAAAAAGTTCTGATACAGTTGAGGTTGAAGGAATTAAAATTGAACAAGAAGACAAAATGTATATTTTGTTCTATAAACCAACTCAAGTTATTACAAGTGTGTCTGACGATAGAGGACGAACTGTAGTTACTGACTACTTTAAAGATTTAGAGACAAGAATTTATCCTGTTGGTAGATTAGACTATGATACATCAGGATTATTGTTACTTACTAATGATGGTGAATTTACAAACTTAATGACTCACCCAAGATATCATATTCAAAAAAAATATGTGGCTAAATTAAAAGGTTACCTCATGAGAGAAGAAGTTAAAGCTTTAGAAAATGGGATTGAACTTGAAGATGGTTTTACGCAACCAGCTCAAGTCAAAGTAAAAAAGCAAGATAAAGATAAAAATATTACACTTGTAGAAATCACTATTAGTGAAGGACGAAATCGACAAGTTCGTCGTATGTTCGAGCATTTTGGACATCAAGTTGATAAATTAACAAGAATTGAGTTCGGCAACTTGAACCTTAAAGGATTAAATGCAGGTGAGGGCAGAGTACTGACACCTCATGAAGTTAAAGTACTAAGACATATGGCAGAAAATGGAAAATAAATGAAGTATATTTTACAATAGCAAGAGAAATTAAATGATATTAATTTCTCTTGCTATTTTTTTCACAAAGTTAACTTTAAAGTAAAGCTTTCAATCATGCTGTATGCTATAATAATGAGTGTATTGAGCATGTGTAGGAGGTATAAACAAAATGACAAATGAAATATTAATTGTAGACGATGAGGATAGAATCAGAAGATTATTAAAACTATACCTAAAGAGAGAATCGTTTACGATTCATGAAGCAAGTAATGGCAAAGAAGCTTATAATCTTGCTATAGAAAATGACTATGCGTGCATACTTTTAGACTTGATGTTACCAGAAATGGATGGTATTGAAGTAGCATCCAAGTTACGTGAACATAAAGACACACCTATTATTATGCTTACAGCTAAAGGCGAAGAAACGAATAGGGTAGAAGGATTTGAGTCTGGTGCAGATGATTATATCGTCAAACCATTCTCACCAAGAGAGGTTGTTTTAAGAGTAAAAGCATTATTACGTAGAACGCAATCTTCTAAACCTGAACAAAGTGAACCTCATGCAAGAGATGTTATTGAATTTAATCATTTAATTATTGATAATGATGCGCATCGTGTATTAGCAGATAACCAACAAGTTAATTTAACTCCTAAAGAGTACGAATTACTTATTTATTTAGCTAAGACACCTAATAAAGTGTTTGATCGTGAACAACTTTTAAAAGAAGTATGGCATTATGAATTTTATGGTGATTTAAGAACAGTAGACACTCATGTTAAACGCCTGCGTGAGAAACTAAATCGTGTATCAGAAGATGCTGCACATATGATTCAAACTGTTTGGGGTGTTGGTTACAAATTCGAGGTAAAGTCTAATGACGAACCGACTAAATAGTGTGGTAATAAAACTGTGGTTAACTATACTTTTTATAGTAACGACAGTTTTAATTTTATTAAGTGCGGCATTAATTACTTTTATACAATACTACTACACACAACAAACTGAAAATGCTATAAGAGAAGATGCGTCTAGAATCAGCCACTTAGTTGAACAAGCTGATAATAAAACTTTAGCCATAGAACACAGCCAACAATTAATAGATGGATCAGGTGGCGTTATTATAATGGCTAATAAGTCTTCAAGTATTAAAAGTTCAAATAGCAATACTAAAGACAAAATGCTTGAAGAGATACACAAGAATTCGCAATTCCAACGCGTCTTTTCTCAAGGAAAGTCTACCACTCAAAATATAACAATAAGTAATAATGGTAATTCCCATTCTTATATTTTGTTAGGCTATCCTATGAAAGCTCAAGAAAATGCAAATTCAAAATATAGTGCAGTATTCATTTATCAAGATTTAAAGTCTATTGAAGATACTAATAATGCAATTACCATTATCATTTTAATCACCGCCATTATATTTATCGCTGTTTCAACAGTATTTGCATTCTTTTTATCAAATAGAATTACTAAACCTTTACGACAACTTAGAACTCAAGCTATTAATATTTCTAAAGGTGATTATTCAAAACAGACAAGTGTCTCAACTAAAGATGAGATAGGCGAATTATCACATACGTTTAATAATATGAGTTCTGAAATACAAGAGAATATAGAGGCACTTTCAACTCAAAAAAATATAAGAGATAGTTTGATTAATTCTATGATTGAAGGTGTATTGGGTCTAAATGATAAGAGGGAAGTTATTCTTTCAAATAAAATGGCTGACGATATTATTAAATCAATAGACAAAACTGTATATAAAGAAATTGAAAAGCAAATTGAAGCTACATTTGTTTCAAAAGACACCGAATTCCAAGAATATGAGATTAACAATAAATATTACGTCATTATCATGAGTTATGTAGAGAGAATTCAACAAGATGGCCGTAGTGGAATTGTAGTCATTATAAGAGATATGACTAATGAACATAATTTAGATCAGATGAAGAAAGATTTCATTGCCAATGTTTCACATGAATTACGTACACCTATTTCGTTATTACAAGGTTACACTGAATCAATTGTAGATGGTATTGTCACTGAACCAGAAGAAATTCGAGATTCTTTATCAATTGTATTAGATGAAACGAAACGTTTAAATCGATTAGTAAATGAATTATTAAATGTGGCTCGCATGGATGCAGAGGGTTTAACTGTTAATAAAGAAAAACAACCTATTAAACCTTTACTATCTAAAATGCAAATGAAATATAGACAACAGGCTGAGGATTTAGAATTGAATATGTCATTAGAACCAAACATCGATGATGAATTGTGGGAATACGATGCCGATCGCATAGACCAAGTTCTAACAAATTTAATTGACAATGCCACACGTTATACTCAACCAGGTGATTCAATATCAATTACAACAACTACGGATGATTCCTATCAAACGTTGTACATTAAAGATACTGGTAGTGGCATATCTCCAGAGCATCTTGAACTCGTATTCGACAGATTTTATAAAGTAGAGGCTTCAAGAACTAGAGGTAAACAGGGAACTGGTTTAGGACTATTTATCTGTAAAATGATAATCGAAGAACATGGTGGTACTATTAAAGTTGAAAGTAAAGTAAACAAAGGTACAACATTCATAATTAAGTTACCAAAGCCTAAAAATTAATATGCCTATTAATATGTTTATTTTAACTAAGAGCAAACATCATCAACTTAAGAATGGTGTATTGCTCTTTTTTAAATAAGTCTAAGCACCATTATTGCGCAATGCTTTCATATAAGGTAATATAAAAATTAAATTAATCAATTATATAATTCATCTTCGGGGTAGGGTGCAATTCCCAACCGGCAGTAAATTAAGCCTGCGACCCGCTTCTTTGAAGTGGCTGATTCAGTGGAAATCTGAAGCCGACAGTATAGTCTGGATGGAAGAAGATGGAGGTTTTTTTGTTGTGCAAAATTATCTCCTATTCTATGTAAGATGAATGGAAGGAGAAAATTAAATATGCAACAAAACAAACGTCTTATCACTATTAGCATGTTAAGTGCCATAGCGTTTATTTTAACATTCATTAAATTTCCGCTACCTTTTTTACCACCATACTTAACATTAGACTTTAGTGATGTTCCAACTTTATTAGCAACATTTCTTTTAGGTCCCGTTGCTGGTATTTTAGTAGCACTTATCAAAAATATACTTAATTTTTTATTCAATATGGGAGATCCGGTTGGTCCAGTTGCCAATTTTTTAGCAGGTGTTAGTTTCTTGTTATCCGCTTATTATGTAACTAAGCGTCAGGGAGATACACCACGTTCATTGGTTGTGGGGCTAGCAATAGGTACTATAGTGATGACTATCGTACTTAGTATACTGAATTACTTTGTTTTACTTCCATTATATGGAATGATTTTTAATTTAGGTGATGTCTTTAATAATCTAAAAATTATCATTTTATCAGGTGTTATACCTTTCAATATTATAAAAGGTATCGTGATTTCAATTATATTTGCGCTTTTATACAGAAGATTAAAACGCGTATTATCATAAAAAACCTCCTAATGTTGAACTTATTATTCAACATTAGGAGGTTTCATTATTGATTCACTCATAATAAGTGACTATTCAAATTTAAGAGCATCACCATCAAATGGTTCTTCTTCAATCTTAATTGAATCAGTTGGACAACCTTCAAGTGCATCTTCCATATCTTCATATAATTCTTCTGGTACTTCTGCAGTACCTTGATTATCATCAAGGATTACGAAAGCAATACCTTCGTCGTCATAATCGTAAATGTCAGGTGCGGCAGCACCACATGCTCCACAAGCAATACATGTATCCATATCAACGATTGTATACTTTGCCAAATTCTTCGCCTCCTTTGATAAAAATGCTACACTAGTATAACAAATGTTTAATAACACTTCGATTAATTTATTTACTATTCTATTAGTTATATAAAGTGAGGATTCATTAATGCATTCAATTATTACATATGCATCAAATCATTCATTCGATTATAAAACCAATAAAAGTATTTATAACATTTTGAATGGAAAAAAATCACATCAAACATTTTTTGATGCATGTTCCCAACAACTTTTATCATTATATCATAGTTTACCTAAATTAAAATATCCGTCTTTTGAGCGATTTTTAGATACCTATGATAATCAAAATACTGACATTTCAATACATCCAAGATATACATACGATAGTATGATTCAAACTTTTAGTTGTATTCAATTACTAATACAAACTATAACCCATTTTAAAAACAACCACTTGAACTTTATACCAATTACACAACAAATAACTGTTCAAAGTAGAGTGAAACAAATCTATTCAAAAATACTGGAACAAAATTTAGTTGATGATTTTGAAAAAGAAATCGAGCAAATCTTTCATTTTATTGATGAAAAATGTAGTAACAACTGTTTAATCCATTATTACCTACAAGGTTATGAAGAACCTATGTATACGCGACAGCAGGTTTCATTAATAGAAGGTATACCTGTAACTAAGTTATTTGTACTTGAACTCAATAATTTAGTGCAGATGATGTTCGCATTAGAAAATGATAAACAATTTCCTATATTAACTCAAACCATCATATTACCGACTTTGTTAAATAAAACGACAATTACGTATCATCAATTACTCAAAGGGCTTTCTATGGATGAGGTTGCAGTGACCCAAAATGTTAAAATTAACACAATCGAAGATCACGTTCTTGAATTATTTATAAAAGGATATTTTTCAGAATACCAAACCTTTGTTAATGGCCCACAAACAAGTGAATTTATAGCATTTTATGATCAAAACAGAGGACAAAGATTAAAATTATATAAAGAAGAATTTGATCGATTAACTTATTTTCAAATTAAATTGTTAATAGTCGGTATTGAAAGAGGTGAATTGATTGCTTGAAGAAAAATTGAAAGAATGGTTCGGATTCTCATCATTTAATCCTGGTCAAAAAGAAATAATCGAAAGTGTAGTTAATAAGAAAGATACTCTAGGTATTCTTCCTACGGGGAGTGGTAAAAGCTTATGTTACCAAATGCCAACCTATATGAAAGGAAAGCCAACATTAATAATATCTCCCTTAATTTCTCTTATGGATGACCAAGTGATGCAATTGAAAGCTCAAGGTGAGAAATTTGTTACTTCTATTCATTCAGGCATGGATGAAAATGAAAAACAACAAAATATAAATTCGTTACACAAAAGTCGCTTTGTTTTTTTAAGTCCAGAATTTATTTTACAAACACAAAACTTTAAATTAATTAGGAATATTGACTTCGGATTAATTGTACTTGATGAGGCGCATTGTTTATCTGAATGGGGTTATGATTTCCGACCTCATTATGCATTAATAGGGGAGATAACATCTCATTATAAAAATGCATCGATACTGGCTTTAACAGCTACAGCACCACCTCATTTAGAAAATGACTTAAATCTTATCTTATCTAGGAAATTAAATGTAATTAAGACTTCAATGAATAGAGAGAATATATCTTTTTCTCATCTCAATTTTGAAAATGATGCTGAGAAAATTAAGTGGCTGTTAAACTTTTTAGATCAATCTGGGCCAACTATTATTTATGTTTCATCTAAAAAGGTCTGTTTAGAATTAGCCAATATGATATACCACCATGGTTATTTAACCGGTATTTATCATGGTGATTTATCTTATCAAGAACGACATACTGTACAAAATCAATTTATGGAGAACTTTATACCCGTCATCGTGGCTACTAGTGCTTTTGGCATGGGCGTTAATAAAAAAGACATTAGAACAGTCATCCATTTTCATTTATCAACAAGTCCTTCAAATTACTTACAAGAAATTGGTAGAGCCGGGAGAGATAATTTGCAAAGCCAAGCAATTAGTCTATATCAACCAGACGATAGCTATATATTAGAGACATTATTGTTTAGTGATGCGATAACTACTGAAGACATCGATGCTTTTGATATAGGTGCTTTTTTACCTCCTCAAAAGCAAGAAATACTAACCATATTGAGCCAAAGATATTCATCCAACGTACTCAAAACAATTTTTGATAATTCATTAATTCGAAAAAAATTAGGTTATCAAAGAATGATCGGTTATACATCCCTAGATCAATGTAGACGTCGTTATTTATTAGAATTTTTTGGTGATAATCCAACTCAACCTCAACAATGTTGTGATATAGATTCTAATTTGATGACTATAAAAGTTACCAATAGAAAAAAAGTTAAAAGAAAATTAAGTTATACTGAAAAATTAAAATATTTATTTAAAGTATAGTTGCTTTTCTTTACTAAATTTATTTTAAGAGGATATAATTATAATACT